>JAKBCC010000199.1 GCA_021808105.1 Planctomycetota bacterium | reverse complement strand
AATTGCCGTGCCTTTGAGGAATTGTGCGCTTGTTAAACTCCGGTTGGGAGTTTTTCGCGTGCGGGAGTCGTTGGATAGGCGGCTGTTGTTTCTCCGGTGCGGGCGTAATGATGAAATAGAGTGGTAAGCTGCCGGGTGATCGGGCCGACTTTTCCGTCCCCGATCAGGCGTTTATCCACGCTGGTAACCGGCACCACTTCCGCGCCGGTGCCGGTGAGGAAACATTCATCCGCAGTGTATAAATCATAACGGGTGAGATTGGTTTGCCGGGTTGGAATACCGGCTGCCACCGAGAGTTCCAGCACCACTTCCCGGGTGATGCCAAGAAGAATGCCGCTTTCTTCTGCGGGCGTAAGCAAGCGGCCGTCACGCACGATAAAAATATTATCAGCCGTGCATTCACAGATAAATCCCAGCGGATTAAGCATCACCGCTTCCGGCACACCGGCGTCAATGGCTTCCCATTTGGCCATGATGTTATTGAGATAATTGAGACTTTTAATCTTCGGTGACAAAGCCGCGGCGGCAATCCGCGGAGTACTGGCGGTAATAATGGCCATGCCATTGCGGTAGGTTTCTTCTGAATACATTTTAATGGAATCAGCAATGATAATTATTGATGGTCGGCTGCAGGTTGCCGGGGAAATGCCCAGTGCTCCCACGCCGCGGGTCACCAGCAGGCGAATATAGGAATCGGTGAGTTTATTGGCCTGCAAGGTAGCGGCCACCGCTTCACCCAAATCCTGCTGCGAAAGCGGAATTTCCAGCCGAATCGCCTTAGCCGAGTTGTACAACCGTTTGAGATGATCAGCCAGGCGGAAAACGCGACCATTATATTGGCGCAAACCCTCAAACACGCCATCGCCATACAGCAGCCCGTGATCAAACACGCTCACCGCTGCCTGTTCCATAGGAACCAGCCGCCCGTCCATCCACACCGTTTTACTCATAACCGAACCGCCTGTTCCTAACAGTTACAGAACTTCCCATTTTAATCGCAGGTGCCGCGGGAAGCAAAAATCAGAAAATCGCATGATTTGGCGCGGCACGCTTTCCGGGCCACGCGACGGTACGCAAAAACTCCACAAAGCCGCCGGCTCTGCCGGTGGTGGAACGCACCTTGGCGCACCCCGCTGTCGCCGCTGGACCAAAGAGGTGCGACGTATTTCTGGTTTGGCGATATTTCGGCCCCGCCCGGAAAAATTGCCGCATCCGCGATTCGGAAGATTCTTACACCGCCCGAATGTCCGCTGGACGCATGGGCAATTTTACGATAAACATGACAATAGAGAGGCAGGATGGTAAGCCAAACGGCTTGGAGATCCGTCGGCACCGGATAAAACCCGGAATACGCTATAACCTTACAGGCTGTTTCGGGCGGCAGGCCGTGCGAAGCGTAATCCCAGTGCCTGATTTTACAGGAGTTCACACATGTCGATGGTTCCGGAAATTTTGGCGTTTAACCGGGAATTTGTGGCGTCCAAGGCGTATGAGGCTTTTAAGACCGACAAATTTCCCAATAAAAAACTGGTGGTCATAACCTGTATGGATACGCGCCTGGTGGAGTTGCTGCCGCGGGCGATGAACCTGCGTAATGGTGATGTGAAGCTTATCAAAAGCGCTGGAGCGGTAGTGGCGCATCCGTTCGGGTCAATTATGCGCAGTGTCCTGGTGGCCGTTTATGAATTGGGGGCCGAGGAAATTATCGTGGTGGGCCATCATGATTGCGGTATGACGGGGCTGGAAAGTGACCGGGTGCTCAAAAAAGTGCAACAGCGCGGCATATCCGAGGATGTCATAGAGACTCTGCGCAATGCCGGCATTGATCTGGAAAGCTGGCTCAAAGGTTTTGCCCGCGTGGAAGACGCTGTAAACAAAAGCGTGAATCTGATTCGCAAGCATCCCCTGCTGCCGCGGGAAATCATTGTCCACGGCCTGATGATTCATCCGGAAACAGGAAAACTCGAGACCGTTGAATAATCTTCAGGTTTATTTCGGCGCTTAACGAATCGGGCTGGGGAGCATAAACTATAGTCATGAAAGAGGCTGCGGGTTGCCCGGGCCGAGATGTAAGAAGGAATTAAGCCATGCCCATAGAAATAACAATGCCGAAACTTTCCGACACCATGACCGATGGCACGCTGGTGAAGTGGCTGAAAAAAGAAAACGAAAAAATTAAGCCCGGCGATGTTATTGCTGAAGTGGAAACCGATAAAGCCACGCAGGAATTAGAGGCTTTTGAACCCGGAACGGTGGCTAAACTTATGGCCAAAGAAGGGGAAAAGGTTCCAGTCGGCGGGTTGATTGTGGTGCTGGCCAAACCGGATGAAGATGTGGCGGCCATCGCCAAGGCCGCCGGTGGAAAATCCGGAGCGGCTCCTGCGGCTGCGGCACCGGCTGCTCCAACTGCCACACCGCCTGCCGCCCCCGCAACAACCCCGGCGTCGCCACCAGCCCCGGTCATGGCACCTGTATCAGCGCCCGCTCCGGCACCCGTACCAATGTCCGCCGCACAAAGTGGCCGCCCAGCCCGCAGTTCGCCGCTGGCGCGGAAAATAGCCGCCGAAAAAGGCGTTGATGTGAATTCTCTTCAAGGTACTGGCCCGGACGGCCGTATCATCAAGCGCGACGTTCTGGCGGCCGGCACTACTGCCGGCAAGCCCGCAGCCGCCAGTGCGGCAAAACCACCAACTGCTGCTCCTGCCCTGCCTGCCGCCAAGCTGGAAGCCAAAACGATTCCGTTAAGCAACATGCGGCAAACAATCGCCCGGCGGCTTTTGCATGCCAAGCAAACCGTGCCGCATTTTTATGTTTCCATTGACATAGTCATGGACGCTCTTCTGAATTTGCGCAAGGCCGCCAACGAACAACTCGCTCCTACCAAATTAACCGTCACTGATTTTATTGCCCGGGCTGTGGCCAGTGCGGTGGTGCAGGCCCCGGGGGTTAATGCCAGTTTCACAGATACCGCCATTATTCAGCATGGCAGCGTAAATCTCGGAATTGCAGTAGCCATTGAGGACGGCCTGGTCGTACCGGTTATCCGTGATGCGCAGACCAAGGGACTTCGCCAGATGTCCGAAGAAATTAAACAATTGGCCCAGTTGGCCCGCAGCCGCAAACTTAAGGCGGATCAGATGACCGGCAGCACCATTACCATCAGCAATCTGGGCATGTACGGCATACGGGAATTTCAGGCGATTATCAACCCGCCGGAGGCCGCCATTTTAGCTATCGGCGGCACCGAAGCCCGTCCCATCGTAAAAAATGGCCAGGTGGTGCCCGCACAGGTGATGACCATATCCCTGTCCGCGGATCACCGTGTCATCGACGGCGCATTGGGCGCAGAGTTTTTAAGCAAGCTTAAAAACATCTTGGAAAACCCGCTGGCTATGCTGGTGTGATGAGTGAAGGTACGGCATTAATAAGGTGGGGAACGCCGCGCAGAAATTATTTTGCCATCGACTCAAGCACTTGCAAAACTCGCGTATCCCGCATTTCCTGGATCAGGTGGTTCTTGGTCTCCACTTGTTCCCAAATATGGCGGAAGAAGTAGTCGCAACCATCCGAGGCGTGCCAGCCAGCAAGGTAGGAATATGCATGTTCTTTGCTTTCTTGCCGGTCCGTATGTGTCGGCTTATCTCGTCGCGAAGCCAACCAGTCCGCAACAGTTTTAGCGCGGTCAGGGTGCGCTTTGGCGATGGCGTGGCAAACCAGGCGTTCAAGCGTCTGCTTGGCGGGCAATCCAGGGCGGGGATTTGCGTCATGCGTGCGCACATGCAGCAGAGCCACAGTGCATTGAGATTTATCGGCCTTCTCGATCTGCCATTGTGGAACTTCTTGGATTCCCGCCACCCGGTATTTGATTTCAGCTCTATCGAAAAGGTCCTTGATCGACTGGGACTTAATTAATGGTGGTGCACTATTTCCAGTGCCAAGCTCATCTCTGTCCGGTACGGCGTCGTGGTCGGTGAAGACTGTTAAAAAGTCGATCTCCGGATGGACTCCAGAGGCAATCGCCCGCACGTTGTATTCGAAGGATTGCAATACCTGACTGACGCTTCCGCAGGGCAGGACGTGTATTTCATGGGATCCCTCGGCTGTAAAAAAAATGTAGGCACCGTTACCGTACTTGGACCGTGTGCGCTTCGCAGCCGCTGGTTCTGTGCATTGGCAATGGTGCTGGAGGAGTCCGGAAAGAAAGGAGCGGTCGTCGTACCCCTCACACAAAATCAGTCGATGCATCAGCGCAACTCCGCCTCTAATTGCATTCGCTGAAATTTCACGTCTGGACCCGCCACAGGATTGACACGCAGATCGCCGCCATCGCATCGCATCTGAAATACCGTTAATTTGGGCAGCGCATCCTCGGCAGCTTCAGTCACCAGACTATCGATAAGATCAAGGCTGTGTGTGGTGAGGATGATCTGTTTTCCCTGCCGAACGGCTCCCCACAGGGCGCGTGCCGCCATCTGGATAGCGCGGTAGTGCAAATGCAATTCCGGCTCTTCGATCAGCAGCGTCCGGGCGGGATAGGCAGTGAGTTTCATACAAAACCGGATCAACGACACAACGCCATCGCCGGCAAGTTCAACGGGTACAACATAGTCGCTGTATTTCAGCGTCAGAAAGGGTTGCTGGTTCTGGGTCAGAATCTGGAGGCCCTGCAGCTTGGGATCAATTTTCCTCAGCAAGTCCTCCAACTCGTCC
>JAKBCC010000061.1 GCA_021808105.1 Planctomycetota bacterium | reverse complement strand
CATGCGGCACAATTCGGCGTCAGGGTCGCTGGTGCGGGCCTTGGATCATACCAAAACCCCCATGGGATCACGGTTGCTGCGGCATTGGCTGTTGTTTCCGCTGCGCGATCCGGCGATCATTGAACAGCGCTACACCATGGTAGCGCGCATGCTGGAACTTGAGCAGCGGCTGGATGAACTGCGGATGGTCATCAGCGATTGCGCCGATATTGAACGCATTACCGCACGCATCTGCTGTCGCCGGGGCACGCCGCGGGATCTCATTGCGCTGGCGCGATCGCTGGAGACCCTTCCGACACTCATGCGCTTAGCGGGACCGAGCGGCTTTTTTGAAAGCGCTTCCGATGAACTGGCTCCGCTGGCCGCCCCGGCTGCGGAAATTGCGGAAAAAGTACGGGCTTCCATTGCCGATGAGCCGCCGGCGCATCTGCGGGATGGCGGCGTGATTCGCGATGGGTGCGATGCGGAACTCGACCGCCTG
Organism: Planctomycetota bacterium; assembly: GCA_021808105.1. GTDB lineage: Bacteria > Planctomycetota > Phycisphaerae > WQYP01 > WQYP01 > JAMDCX01. Next base: position 22,611 of record JAKBCC010000061.1, on the reverse strand, counting down.
CGCACGCTGGCCACCAACAGCCGGGCGTGGCTGGCCAATTATCAATCCGAGCTGGCGGCCAGGACAGGCATTAACTCGCTGAAGGTGGGTTACAATAAAATCTTCGGATTTTATATTGAAATTACACATGTACATGCATCAAAAATTCCTCCGGAATTCATCCGGAAACAAACGGTAAAAAATGCCGAGCGCTACATTACGCCCGAACTAAAAACATTTGAAAGTGATCTGCTGACGGCCCAGGAGCGGTCCAGGGCGCTGGAAGTAAATCTGTATGAGCAATTACGCGAGTTCCTGGCCGGGAAATCCGACTCCCTGCAGGCCATCGCCGCCCAGATCGCCCGCCTGGACGTCATTGCCTCCATCGCTCATCTGGCCAAAATCCGCCACTATTGCCGCCCGGTTATCACAACCCGGCGCGAACTGCAAATCAGTGACGCCCGTCATCCGGTGGTGGAGCAGATTCTGGGAGAAGCTTTTGTCCCCAATGATATCCAGTTTTCCCCGGACGGCCCGACGCTGCAGTTAATTACCGGCCCGAATATGGCCGGGAAATCCACCTACATCCGGCAGACCGCATTATTGGTGCTGATGGCTCAGGCGGGGTTTTATCTGCCCGCCAGGCAGGCCGTCATCGGACTGGTGGATCGCATTTTTACCCGTGTAGGGGCGGCCGACGATCTGGCGGCCGGGCACAGCACGTTTATGGTGGAAATGACCGAGACCGCCAATATCCTTTTGCATGCTTCCGAGAATTCCCTGGTGATTCTGGACGAAGTCGGCCGGGGGACCAGCACGCTGGATGGTCTGGCCCTGGCATGGGCGATTGCCGAATTTCTGGCCGGCACCACGCATTGCCGCACGTTGTTTGCCACGCATTATCATGAGCTGACACAACTGGCGCAAAGCAGCCCGGCGGTCATGAATTACAATGTGCTGGTGCGGGAATGGGAAGATCAGATTCTTTTCATGCACCGCATTGTGCCGGGCAGCGCGGACCGATCTTATGGCGTGCAGGTGGCGCGTCTGGCGGGAATACCGCGCAGCGTTATTCAGCGCGCCCGGCAACTGATGGAACAATTGGCCGTGCATGTGGGCCGCGGCAAGCCCCGGGCCGCAGCCACCGCCGCGGCACCGCAAAGTGCGTTGTTTGATCCGCTGGAATCCCAGGTGGTCAGTCAACTGCAATCGCTGGACCTGGACCGCATGTCCCCCATGCAGGCCTGGGAAGCGGTCAAAATGTTTCAGGGACAACTGAACCAGCAAGCCGGGAAACGCAATTCCGGGGTGCATTGACGCGGGTGTCCCGCATTTAGCAGTTAGCATCCGGCATCCGGCATTCACCATCTGGCATGTTTTGGAAGCGATGGGGTTGCGGTTTTGCTTCGCAGGTTAATGTGCTTGGCTTACGAATTCGCGCGATGATTTTTGCGCCGGTGCAGCAAAAGTATTCCACCGCACCCGGCGGCCAGCAGCACAATAGCTGCCGGTTCAGGCACGGCGAACGCGGTGTTGATGTCATTGTAAGACTGCCGGGCCAGGAGTTTGTCGGCTGCGGTCGTGGGATGTTTATTTCCCCAGAATAAATACGTATCGGGATTAACGCCAACCTGCCCCCGTGCGGGGGTGGTCACGTTGGTAAATCCGTAGGCGGACGGATTGCCGATAATGTTGGTAAAAAGAGTGTTGACATTTTCTCCCAGAACATGAACACCGCTGGTGTTAAGGGCGGCAACGTCGGCCTGCCAGGCGGTGTTAAAGCTGGCGGTGGCCAGTGCCGCAACATCCTGTGTTATGGCTCCCCCGCTGATGGCCGCCGGGGTCAGATTCAGCGGAGGCAGGTTGACCCATAGAAAATATTTTCCGCCGGCGTTGGCGATCTGCTGAATTTCCGCGTCAATGTTGGACGCTGCGGTGGTCGCAGCGGTTTCGATTCCCGCCAGCGTGGGATTGGATTGCGCAGCTGCCGCGGAAATATCATTGGCTCCGCCCCAGAAAACATACAAATTGTTGCGCGATGCGGCGGGATGGGCCGTCAGGAACATGTTCACCTGCGTCGCCAGGCCCGGCGGCGTGGAGGAACTTCCGGTAATCGCCCCACCGAACGCATAATCCGTTCCGCCGCTAAGCGAAGGCGTCAGCGGAGAAAAGCCGGCGTAGTTGTCATGCAGAAAATTGTTGTTCAACTGCTGCACCCACACGCCGATAATCGACGTACTGGGCGTGGTGTCCGGCCCATCGGTAAATTCACCGGCGGTATCATACGGGGGCGGGGGCGGGAAAACCGATGTGCTGCCCGCCGTGGCCAAAGCCAGATTGCCCACATCCGAGAGGCTGTCACCAAAAGCCACCACTTGGTTAAACGGCAGTGTTGACACGGCCAGCGCCGAAGCCCGGCTACCGGCCAGGCTAATGCCTGCCGCCGCCGCCAGAATCATCGCGATCCCTTTTTTCTGATGTGTGCTGATCATTTTTTTACCCCTGTAGTCTAAGAGAGCCTCGGAGAAATTCTTACCCGTCTGAGTTTATCGGAACGGGCCTGTCGCGGTCAAACGGCGCTGCGCTCCCCCGCAAATTATGAATTATTATCATCCGCACATTTGTCACACCGATTCGTTGATCGGGTACAATTAGCAGTTGCCAGGCAAGCGGTTCAAGGCGATGGTGCGCACCGACAGCAACAATCGGCCTTTCTGCGCGTTGGACTCTTGACACGATTGCCGGGCGGCAGCGGTTGGATTTTCAGGCCGGCATCGCCTGGCAAATAATATTTTTGGGAGTACATGGATGACAACAGTTCCCACCCCGGAGCGGCCACGTTCTTCAGTTCCCGCCCCTGCGGGCGCGGAAATGGCCGCGGTTGAACGCCTTAAACTGGTGCGCGAAGCCATGCTGGCGGAAATCCGCAAAGTCATAGTCGGGCAATCGGATGTGATGGAGTCGCTTTTACTGGCGTTATTTTCGCGCGGGCACTGCCTGCTGGTGGGCGTGCCGGGCCTGGCCAAAACGCTGATGATCAGCACGCTGGCCAAGGTTTTAAGTCTGAACTTTAACCGCATTCAGTTCACCCCGGATTTAATGCCGTCGGATATTACCGGCACCGATATCATTCAGGAAGATCCGCAGACCGGCAAACGGGTCTTTAATTTCATCAAGGGGCCGGTGTTTACCAACATGCTTCTGGCGGATGAAATTAACCGCACGCCGCCCAAAACGCAGGCGGCACTTTTGCAGGCCATGCAGGAATATCAGGTAACCGCCGGCGGGCAAACCTATTCTCTGCAACAGCCGTTTTTTGTCCTGGCCACGCAGAACCCCGTGGAGCAGGAGGGCACGTACCCGTTGCCGGAAGCGCAGTTGGACCGCTTCATGTTCATGGTAAAAGTGGGCTACCCGCAGCGCGAGGATGAACGAACCATTGTCAAACAAACCACCATGGATATTCGCAATGAACCCCATGCGGTGCTTTCCGCCGAGGATATTCTGGCGATTCAGAAACTGGTGCGACGCGTGCCGGTCAGTGATCATGTGGTGGATTATGCGGTAAATCTGGTGCGGGCCACGCGTCCGCATGAAAAAGATGCCCCCGACTTCATCAACACTTACCTGACGTGGGGTGCCGGCCCGCGGGCGGCGCAGAATCTGGTTCTGGGAGCCAAGGCCCGGGCGCTTTTGCGGGGAAGGCTCAATGTCAGCACGGATGACATTCGCCACGTGGCCAAACCGGTCTTGCGCCATCGCATCATTACCAATTTCAACGCTGATGCCGAAGGAATTGACACGGATGCCGTCGTGGACAAGCTCCTCGCCACGATTAAAGAACCATCCGCCGATGCGTATAAAGTGACCGACGCGGCCGCAACTGCGTGAGCCTTTCCGTGCAGGCTCCTTAAACAGAAAAAAATTGCAGGTGCTATACCCGCTAACGCGGAAAAAACCTCGGCAGAGAATTTATTATCAGCATTCCTTGAAGTTCCGGGAATGAAAGTGCCGATTTGTCATTTTGACGGGCTATTATAGGGAGAGGCGTTTACTGACAAACGCCCGTAAGGTAGTTTTAAGCCGGAAAGGCGGATACGAGAATGACCCGTGCAACCCCTCATAATGACAAACAGTCCCTGGAGCCGACGCCCAAGCGGTATTTCACCCTGGCGGACGCCCGGCGGGCTTTGGTCCTGGTCAATCGCATTGCCACGGACATACAGGGCATTGAACTGCAACGTCGCAAGCTGGTGCATCAGACGGCGTCGAGCCACGAGCAGCCATCAGCCCAGCAGGCCAACGCCATTGAATCACAATTTGATAACATGACCGAACAGTTGGGCGGTCTGCTGGAGGAATTGACCGCGGTAGGCGTGGAACTCAAAGACCCCACGCGCGGCTTGCTGGATTTCCCGTCACGGTTTAATGGCCGGGACATACTTTTATGCTGGCAGATTGGCGAACCGACGATTAACTTCTGGCATGACATCAGTGCGGGATTTGCCGGGCGTCGCAGTGTGCGGGAATTGGAACTTCAACCGCAGGCGGTGGGATAAACGCTGCTGATCCGATTCGCTGTGAGAAATTAAATAAAAGCCGCCGCCGCATAGCCTGTGACCGCGGCTTTATTTTTTTCCGCTGCGCACCACCGTTGGCCATAAAAAAGTGCATGGCCGGCGAGGGAAGCTGCCACCCTTTACCGGCCATGCGAGGGCAAGATGGATCGTCTGGATCACCCGCCGGCCCCATCGGCTTTCATGAGTGATCCATCACTATCACGCCCGTCATCTTCGCGGTTTGCAACGCCGCTGCCTATCAGAGCCTCCCCGATTTACGCGTAGGTAATATTCCCATGTCGGATTTAGGATTCTCTCCCACAGCCGCCAAGTTTCCCGAGGCCCAAACCAAATAAAAGGTACCTGACACCTTTTTTTGGAAAAGGTGTCAGGTACCTTTTTTCGGGGTGGGGCGATGCATAAACAGACAAGCGGGAGCGTTTACGCCATAATAGAAACTCTGCGGTTGCGGCCAGGGGCGGGGGAAACGGTGCCTGGCTGGGGCGGCAGGCGGATGATACGTGCAAGGCGGATGGCTGTCGGTGACAAAAAAGACCAGCGTTTTTATTCTTAAACTCGTTGTGATGGCGGCGGTGTTCACGTTTGTGGGCATCAAGCTGGCGGAAACCTGGCGTAAAGTGGGCCAGCACCCCGTTCATATAGACTGGCGTTACTGTGCGATTATCCCCCTGGCATTTGTGGGCATTATGACCACCAACGCTCTGACCTGGCTGTGGCTGGCGCGGCGCATGGGAGACCGTAGCCCCGTGTTGCCGCTGCTGGGAGCCTACACCTTCAGCCAGATGGGCAAATACGCGCCTGGCAAGGTACTGCTGGTTCTGATGCGTCTGGAACGCACGCATCGGGCCGGCATGGCCCGTGAAACATGTTTACTGTCTACTCTGCTGGAAAATGCCATGTACACGCTCTCCGGCGGGTTGGTAGGATCCACAGCCCTGGTGGTGGCAGCGCGCAATCATCCGCTTTACCTGATGGGGTGCGGCCTGATCATGGCCGGGCTGCTGGGATTGTTTTATCCGCCGGTGTTTTTCTGGATAATTAATACCGCCTTGCGGTCCATGGGCAAATCCGCCATTCCACCGAGCCGTCGATTTAAATTAAAACATATGATTTATGCCGTGGTGATGTTTTTACCCACCTGGTTGTTCGGCGGAATAGGATTGTGGATGGCGGTAAGCTGTGTGCACCAGGTGAGCATTTTGCATACGGTTGAACTCGTCGGCGTATTTGCCTTATCGGTCAGCTTGGGCATGTTCAGTCTGCTGCCGGGCGGATTAGGCGTACGCGAGGCGGTGCAGGCACTGTTTATCGCACCGCTGGTAGGTTCACCGGAACTGGTGGTGGTCGTGGTGGCGTTGCCGCGGGTATTTCAAATTCTTGTGGAATTGACCTTGGCGATCACCGGCGGTGTTCTCAACAGCCGCCTGACGGCGAAATTACCCGTTACCCCCCCGCCAGATCAAAGCCCTTCCGCGCAACAACCCATCGGATAAGAGTGTCAGGCGGCAGAAGCCCCGGCGTGACTGGTCAAGCCGCCCTTGCGCACCTCTCAAAGGCTCGACCACCACGGCTGCAATAAAAATACTGAAAAATGCTGAAAAAAGTCCTTGACAATGTCTTGCTGGAAGTCTATTAAAGATGAGGGGATGAAGACAGACTAATGCCTTGGGAGGGCAGCCGGCGATGCCGGAAAGTTTCAAACCTGCGATGTTATCCAAGTAACCGCTGATTTGATTGCATCGAACGCGGCTTGTGGGCCAGCAATGCGTCACTTAATTGGAGCCGGTATTTGGGCAAAAATCGTGGGCAATTATTAAAGGCTTTATTTCAGCGGGGGCCTTCGGGCGCTGTACCGGCCGTACAAACCGAAGAGCCGTTGCGCGCGGAACTGCTGGGCATCAGTCAATTAGAAGAATTGGCGGAAGAACTCGCTAAAGAACATCGGGTTCAATCCACCGGTGCTCCGGAAATTCTTCTGGCGCGATTGGCGGACAACAATGTGGTACTGATTCAGGCCTATGAGCTGATCAGCGGTGCCGTGGCCAAGGGCCAGATTATTTCTCCCGCATCGGAATGGCTGCTGGATAATTTTTACCTTGTGGAGGAACAGGTCCGCCTGATTCAGCGGCACTTTCCCAAAGGGTACAGCGTGAAGCTGCCGTGGCTGCGGAATGGGCCGCGGGCGGGCTATCCGCGCGTTTATGATCTGATCCTGCGGCTCATCAGCCACCTGGACGGCCGGGTGGATGGGGAGGCGATGGACCGATTTCTGGCGGCCTACCAGCGAACTGCAACGCTTAGCCTGGGAGAATTATGGGCGGTGCCCATCATGCTGCGCCTGGCGCTGGTGGAAAACATGCGCCGGGTTGCCGCGGAAATCGCGAAAGCCCGCCAGGAGAGAAATTCGGCCAATTATTGGGCCGATCAACTCATAGATGCGGCGGAGAAAACGCCTGATGATACCATTGTGGCCCTGGCAGCCATGGTAAAAGCCGAGCCGCCGCTGTCCAGTGCCTTTACCACCGAACTGGTGCGCCGTTTACAGGGGCAGAACGCTTCCCTGGCGCTGGCACTGAATTGGATCAGCCAACTCGTGGCCCGATCCAGTGAAACCATTGAACTGCTGGTGCAGCGGCAAAGTCGCCGACAGGCCGCGGACCAGATATCCATGGGCAATTGCTTTGGCAGCTTACGTTTTATTGATGCCATGGATTGGCGGGAGTTTGTCGAAAGCCAAAGTGCGGTGGAAAAAACACTGCGCGAAGATCCAGCGGGCGTCTACGCGGCCATGGACTTTCACACCCGCGACGCCTATCGCCACGTCATCGAACACTTCGCAGCGGCCAACTCCCTTTCCGAAATGCTCCCGGCCCGAACAGTTGTGGATCTCGCGGCCCAGGCCATCAAGACCCGGCCCTCCACGGATCGCCAATGTCATGTGGGATATTATCTCGTAGGTGCCGGGCTAAACCAATTGGAGGAGTTGCTTAAAGTCAAGACCCCGCTGTGGCAGAAGTTCAACCGCTGGGCCGGCCAGTGGCCTTTAACCCTGTATACCGGCATGGTGGCGCTGCTGACGATCAGCGTGACCTTGTCGCTGGTCCTGCCGGCCTCCACGAACTGGTGGATGGGGCTGATTGCGGGGGTTTTAACTCTTTTCCCGATCAGCCAGTTCTCTTTAGCTCTGGTCAATTATGGGGCTTCGCTGATCCTTGTTCCCCAGACGTTGCCGCGCATGGATTATTCAGAAAATATTCCTGATTCCTGCCGCACGCTGGTCGCGGTTCCCTGTCTGGCCGACAGCGCGTCGGAAATTCAAGATCTGTTGGAATCGCTGGAAGTTCGTTACCTGGCCAATCGTGATCCCAATTTATTCTTTGCGCTGGTCTCGGATTTTGCCGATGCTCCCCAACAGGTCACTGCGGAAGATGAAGGTCTGCTGGGCCAGCTGATCCATGGCATTGAATTGCTTAATAAAAAATATGGCCATGCCGACACGGGACCCTTCTGCCTGTTCCATCGGCCCCGCCGCTACAACGCCGGGGAGCGCGCCTGGATGGGCTACGAACGCAAGCGCGGCAAGCTGGAAGATTTAATCCACGTCCTGCGTACGGACCAGCAGGACGCATTTCTGGTCATTATTGGCGAACTTGCGGTTTTGAGAACCGCAAAGTATCTCATCACGCTGGATGCCGACACGCAATTGCCGCGCGGCACGGCGGCCGAGCTGATCGGCACGATGGCCCATCCCCAGAATCGGGCGATCATCAACGCCCGGACCGGACTGGTGGAGGAAGGCTACGGCATTCTCCAGCCGCGGGTGGCGATCAGTCTGCCCTCGTCACAGCGTTCCCTGTTTTCCCGGCTGTGTGCCGGCGATCCGGGTATTGATCCGTATACGCGGGCGGTTTCCGAAGCCTATCAGGACATGTTTGGCGAAGGGTCGTTTGTCGGCAAGGGAATTCTGGATATCGATATATTCCAGCGGGTCATGCACCACAGGCTTCCGGAAAATCTTGTTCTAAGTCACGATCTGCTGGAAGGATGCCATCTGCGGTCGGGCCTGGTGAGCGATATTCTCATTTTTGAAGACCATCCATGGCACTACGGCGCGGAAATCAGCCGCCGCCATCGCTGGATTCGCGGCGACTGGCAGATTGCCGGCTGGCTGTTTCCCTGGGCACCGGCCGCCGGTCGCATGTGGAGAACCAATCATCTTTCCATGCTGTCGCGGTGGAAAATATTGGATAATCTGCGCCGCAGTTGCACACCACCGGCCACGGTCGTCATGCTGTTTCTGGCCTGGCTGATGCTTCCGGATGCCGGGGCGTGGACACTGGCGCTAACGGCGGCCATCGCGGTGCCGGGTTTGCTTACCGCACTGTGGGAACTCACGCGGAAAAGCCCTGAATTGCCGCCCAAGACCCATCTGCGATCGTGGTGCATCAGCTTTGGGCGCCAGATCGTGATTTCCGCTATGGAATTGACCTTTCTGGCTTTTCAGGCCGCGTTGAATTGTGATGCCATAGCGCGTTCACTGTTACGTATGGGAATCACTCACCGTGGGCTTTTGCAATGGCGGGCCAGCCGTGCCGTGCAACGCACCGTATCTAATTCACTTGGCAATGCCTTTCTATCCATGTGGACCGGACCGGTCATCGCGGCGGCGGGATTCTGCGCCGTGGCCGCGCTTCGCAGAGCGGCCCTCCTCGACGCGTTGCCGCTGCTGCTATTGTGGCTTATTTCGCCCATGGCGGCCTGGATTCTTAGCCGCCCGATTGTCAGCGCCCCCCTTGAAATGGATGTCCCAACGCAACACTTTCTGCGGATGACCGCGCGGCGGACGTGGCGGTATTTTGAAGAATATGTCACGGCCGCGGATCATCATCTGCCCCCGGATAATTTTCAGGAATTTCCGGTGTCCGCATTGGCCCGCCGCACCAGTCCCACCAACATCGGGATGGCGCTTCTGGCCAATCTTGCGGCGCTGGATTTCGGCTGGATTTCCTGCGGCACATTCGTGCGCAGGTGCCAGGCCACACTGGCCACCATGCAAATATTAAAGCGTTACCGGGGCCATTTTTACAACTGGTATGCCACCGACACGCTGGAACCACTGGAACCGCGGTATGTCTCCACCGTTGACAGCGGAAATCTGGCAGCGGACCTCTTGCTGATGCGCTATGGGCTGGCGGAAACCGTGAATGCACCGTTGATTCCCGTGCGGTTCAACGAAGGGCTTTTAGACACGCTCCTGGCATTCAAACATGAAGCGGGGTGCCTGAATCCGCCGCGGATTGCAGACACGGATCCCCGCACGGTTCATAAAATACAAACCGTCAGCGATCAATTATTCGAGCTTTATGCCCAAAGTCCCCACCGCTTACGAGAGATTCTGGACCAGCTTCAGCGCGGGCAGAAACTTATTGAGGACCTGCATCAGTCCCTTCAAGGCAACGGCCGTGAGCAGGAGAACTGGTGGATGTCCGCTCTGGAAGCGGTACATCGGGACTTTATTGACGATATAACGCAATGCGCACCCTGGATTCAACGACCGCCGCTGGGCGGAGAAAAGACCATGCCTTCCGGCAAGGCCGGTAAGGCGTATGCGGAGTTGTGCCAACTCATGCGCGATCTGGAAAACAACACTCCCCTTTCAGCCATGGTGGAATTGTGCCGCCGGGCGACCGCCCTGACCGCGATGCTGTCGGGCGAAGGCGGGCCTAACCCTGCAATTCCCGGCAGCCTGACGGCAAGCCTTCAGTCAGGGTTGCGCCGCATGGAGGAGCGGGTCAATATTCTCAACGATATGCAGCAGCAGTGTTCGGCCATGGCGAAGATGGATTTTGGACTGCTTTTCGTGCGCAGCCGCAAGCTTTTGTCCATCGGATTTCGCGTCAATGAGCATCATTTAGACGCGGGCTTTTATGATCTGTTGGCCTCGGAAGCACGACTGACCACCTACATTGCCATCATTACCGGCCAAATACCTCAGGAAAGCTGGTTTGCCATGGGGCGGCAACTTACCAGTATGGGAGGCCATATTGCTCTGTTGTCCTGGAGCGGCTCAATGTTTGAATATCTCATGCCGCTTCTGATCATGCCGAACTATCCTGATACCCTGCTGGATCAGACCATGCGGGCCGCCGTGGATCGAAATATCGAATATGGCGGCGAGCGGGGAATTCCATGGGGAGTATCCGAATCGGGCTACAATGCCACCGATGCCCAGCGGAATTATCAGTACAAAGCGTTCGGGGTACCGGGCCTGGGATTTAAGCGCCGGCTTTCCGAAGATCTGGTCATTGCCCCCTACGCCACTGTTTTGGCTCTGATGGTTCGACCGCGTCAGGCCTGGCGGAACATGCTGCGCCTGGAGCAGGAAGGCCAGATGGGGAATTGCGGCTTTTATGAGGCCATTGACTACACGCCGCAGCGATCCGTTAAACCGGGAGTACCCGCAACGGTACGCTCTTTCATGGTCCATCACGAAGCCATGAGCCTCCTGTCGCTTACCGCCGTCCTGCTGCAACAGCCGATGCAGAGACGATTTCTGGCCGATCCGTTGTTGCGCTCCGGTGATCTGCTGCTGCAGGAAAAGCCGCCGAAGGCCCAGCCCATTTATCCCCATGCGGTGGAGGTTGCCGAATCACGTCGGCCGGTATCCGACGAGGCCCTGACCTGGCGCGTTTACACCACCGCCCAGACGCCCGAACCGGAAGTTCAACTGCTTTCCAACGGGCGCTATCATCTGATGATAACCGCCGCCGGTGGCAGCAGATCCATCTGGAATTCCCTGGCCCTGACCCGGTGGCACGCTGATTTTACGCGGGATAATTGGGGATTATTCTGCTATTTGAAAGACCTGGAATCCGGCAACTGGTGGTCCGCGACGGTGCAACCCACGCTGCGGCGGGGACAAAACTACGAAGCGACCTTTTCCGAGGGGAAAGCGGAATTCCGCCGCCGCGACGGTCAGATTGAAATGTTCATGCAGGTGACGGTCTCGCCGGAAGATGACATTGAACTGCGGCGCATTGCGTTGACCAACCACGGCACCGTCGCGCGGCGTATTGAATTGACCACGTATGCGGAAGTGGTGCTGGCTTTGCCGGCGGCGGATGCAGCCCATCCGGCGTATGGCAATTTGTTTGTGCAGACCCATGCCGAGCCGGAATTCCACACGTTGCTGGCGACGCGTCGCGCCCGCGGCCATGATGAGCATCCCCCCTGGATGATGCACATGGTCACGGTGCATTCTGCCAACGATGTGCCCTTCTCCTATCAGACCGATCGCGCGGCATTCCTGGGGCGGGGCCGCAACGCGATGCATCCCCAGGTGATGGATCAGTCCGGGCCGCTGCCCAATACCGATGGTGCCGTGCTGGATCCCGCTTTTTCGGTTCGCCGGGAACTGGTCATTCAGCCCAATGCCACCGTGACGGTTGATGTGGTACTGGGAGCCGCCGCCACACGCGAAGAAATTGAGGTTCTGTACCGTCGCTACCACGATCACCGCTTCACGGATCGGGTGCTGGAGTTGGCCTGGTCGCATAATCAGGTATTGTTGCGACAACTTAACGCCACCGATGCCGAAGCCCAGGTTTTTGGCCGCCTGGCCGGCTCCCTGCTGTTCCTCGGACCACGGTTTCGAGCCGGGGCGGAGGTGATTCGGCAGAATGAGCGCGGTCAATCCGGACTCTGGGGTTTCGGGGTATCGGGCGATCTGCCCATGATGCTGCTGCGCGTCAGTGATCGCGACCAATTATCACTGGTGCGTCAGTGCCTGCGCGCGCACGCTTACTGGCGCTACAAGGGCCTGGCCGTGGATCTGGTGATCTGGAATCAGGATAGTTCCGGCTACCGTCAGGAACTTCATGACCAGATTATGGCCGTCGTGGCGTCAGGTCCGGACGGCAAGTTTGTGGATCAGCCCGGTGGTATTTTTGTTCGCCGCGCTGACCAGATGTCGCCGGAAGATCGAGCGTTGATGCTGTCGTCCGCTGCGATTGTCATCACGGATGCCGTGGGCACGCTGGAAGAAGTGTTGGATTCACGCCGTGGTGATGCGGAACTCTCCACGCCCACCCTTGTACCGGTGTCTCAGTCCTTCAAAGAATCGTCGTTGCCTCCGTTGCAACCCGCGGATTTAGTTCGCTTTAACGGCATAGGCGGTTTTACCCGCGATGCGCGGGAATACGTCATGACCGTTACGCCCCAGCGTATGCCGCCGGCCCCCTGGTGCAATGTGATTGCCGGGCGCGAAATGGGAACGGTGATCACAGAAAGCGGGGGCATGTATACGTGGCGGGGCAATGCGCACGAATATCGCCTCACGCCGTGGTACGATGATCCGGTCACCGATGCTTCGGGCGAAGCGTTTTATCTTCGGGATGACCAGACCGGGGCCTTCTGGTCCCCCACCCTGCTGCCGGCCCGCGGCTACAACCCCTGTCGGGTGCGGCACGGCTTTGGCTACAGCATTTTTGAACGCCGGGAGCAGGGAATCAGTTCTGAATTCACCGTGTACGTCGATATCAATGACCCGGTGAAGTACCATGTGCTCAAACTTAAAAACAACACGGACCGGACCCGGCGACTATCGGTAACCGGGTACTGGGAACTGACATTGGGCGAAAGCCGCACTAAAAATAGTCCGCACGTGGTCACGGAAATGGACGAGCGCACCGGTGCCATTCTGGCGCGCAATGCATGGAGCAATGATTTCGGCGATTGCATCGCTTTTGCCCACGTCAGCGAGGCGCGCCGCAGTATCAGTGCTGATCGCACCGAATTTTTGGGCCGCAACGGTTCAACCCGTGCACCGGCGGCCATGCTGCGGCAGCGTCTATCCGGAAATCTCGGTGCCGGCCTGGACCCCTGCGCGGCCATCATGACCAGCGTTGACCTTTCGCCCGGGGAACAGAAAGAAATTGTCTGGATTCTGGGTGCAGCTCAGGATCGCACGCAGGCCCGCACGTTGATCGAACGCTCCCGCACGCCCTCGGGTGCTCGCCGGGCGCTGGAGGCGGTATGGCACTATTGGAATACAACCCTGGGATGTATCTATCTGGAAACTCCGGATCCAACGGTAAATGCTCTGGCCAATGGCTGGCTGCTGTATCAGATTATCTCTTCCCGTATCCGGGGCCGCAGCGGATTTTATCAGTCCGGCGGGGCGTACGGATTCCGGGATCAGTTGCAGGACACCATGGCGGCGGCGCTGGCTCAACCCACGCTGCTGCGGGAGCAGGTGCTGCTGGCGGCGGGCCGGCAGTTTGAGCAGGGGGATGTTCAACACTGGTGGCATCCGCCTAACGGCCGGGGCGTGCGCACGAAGTTTTCCGATGATCTGTTATGGCTGCCCCTGGCGGTTTGCCGGTATGTGGCCTTAACGTGTGACACGGGCGTGCTGGATGCACCCATTGGATTTTTGCGCGGGCGTGAAGTCGGGGAGCACGAAGAATCGTGGTATGATCTGCCGCAAAACAGTGATGAAACCGGGACCCTCTACGAACATTGCGTGCGAGCCATCAAGCGATCCCTGCGCTTCGGTGAGCACGGATTACCGCTGATCGGGTGCGGGGACTGGAATGATGGATTCAATCGTATCGGTTTGGCGGGCCGGGGTGAAAGTGTCTGGCTGGCGTTCTTCCTGCGCACGGTGCTCTCTGACATGCTGCCGCTGGCGCAAAGCCGATCCGACCACGCCACTGTTGATTTATGCCTCCAACATCTCTCCGGCCTGGAAACGGCAATCGCTGCGCACTGCTGGGACGGCAAGTGGTATTTACGCGCCTTTTTTGATGATGGATCCCCCCTGGGTTCCGCTCAAAACGTCCAGTGTAAAATTGATTCCCTTCCCCAGAGCTGGGCCGTCATCAGCAACACCGGCGATCCCGCGCGGCAGAGGCAGGCCCTGGAATCGGTCGATGAACTTCTGGTGCGGCGGGATATGAAACTTATCCAATTATTCGATCCGCCCTTTGATCATCCGGCTCTGGATCCCGGCTACATTGCCGGATACCTCCCGGGCGTGCGGGAAAACGGCGGTCAATATACCCACGCGGCCATCTGGACCATCATGGCATTTGCCCTGGCCGGCCAGATCGATAAGGCCTGGGAATTATTTCATCTCATTAATCCGCTGAATCATTCCGACACGCCGGAAAAAGTTTCGGTCTATCGGGTGGAACCGTATGTCATGGCTGCGGATGTTTACGCCATGGCCCCGTATCAGGGGCGGGGCGGATGGACGTGGTATACCGGCTCGGCGGCGTGGACCTATCGCCTGATCATTGAAACATTTATCGGTTGGCGGCAGACCGGTGAGCAACTCTGGTTTGAACCGCGCCTGCCCGCAAGCTGGGGTGAATTCCGCGTGCACTACCGATATCGTGAAACATTTTATCACATCACGTTTACCGCAGGCGGAAATACTGTCACAGAACTTTCGGTCGATGGCGTGGTACAAAGCACGCTTCGCATCGCGCTGGTGGACAACCGGCAGGATCACAAGGTCATTGTAAAAATGGCTTACCACGCAGACGCATCTGTGCCATAATAGGGGCCATGGGTCAGGACTTTGAACTTGTCGATCCCTCCGATCGTCGGCTCATCAGCCGGGGCATTGACTGCATTCTTTCCCAGGCGGAGGGCGGCTCGGTGGCGGCATCACTGGATTTCGCCGACCGGCGACGTGCCTTTGACGACTACTGCCTGCGGAACAAGGTGGATACGTCCCGGCAGGTTCTGGCCATGCAGGATCAACGCATTATTGGTGCGTGCCTGTGGGTACCCACCGCCGGACGCACCGCATTATTCTACACACCGCAAACCGCGCCCCGGGACACACTCACATGCGAAGCGCAAGTCCAGTGCATCCGCCGGGCCGCCGTTGCCGCGCATGCCGCCGACATGGCGCTGGCACAGGTCATTCTGACGCCTGATGCTCACGCTATCGCAGAGTTGTATCGTCTGGCCGGTTTTTTAGATTTGGCAACGCTGCTGTATATGCGGCGCAACCGCCCGCTATTCCAGCCTGCCTTTGAACTGCCGGCGGAATTTCACCTTGCCACCTATACGCCGCAGCGGCGCACTGAATTCGCCCACAGCATCGAGGCCAGTTACCATCAAACCCTGGATTGTCCAAGCCTCAGCGGATTGCGCCCGATGGACGATGTGATCATCGGCCATCAGGCCGGCGGCTTTGATCCGGGACTCTGGTACTTACTGAAACGAAACGGTGAAAACGTCGGCGTGCTTCTGATGGCCCATCGCCTGGAATCCGCAACATTGGAACTGGTCTACCTTGGACTTAGCACTTCCTGCCGGCGCATGGGTCTTGGTGCCCAGCTCATGAAGCTGGTTCTGTTGACTGCCATGCGCGTGCAGGCCGCCACCATTACGCTGGCGGTAGACCGCGCTAATACGCCGGCGGTGCATCTGTACCGCAAGCTGCGGTTTGGGCAAACCGCCCAGCGCATGGTTCTAATTCATACGCTTCAAGCCGCAAGCTGTCCCCGCACTGCCGCAAAAAATGCCATATAAGCAGCGATAAACAAGGCAAATAAGCAGTATGTCCCCTTCTTCCGGCAGTTATCCACACGATTTTCCAGATCATGTGCGTAAGAGGTGAATAAAGATTTTTTTGAGTTCATAAGTGCTTATGCAGCTTGCCTTCTGGTGATTGTGGAAAAGAAAATGGAGAAAATGCTATTGAGTCTTTGGCCAAAAGCGGTTTAATAGGCGCATGAAATTTGTGCTTGCCCGAATGCGGTAAGACCGCATTTGATGAATCCCGGCGATGGACCGCCGGACGCTGTGAAGAACCAGGACGGTTCGTTGTTGTCGCTCAACGGCCGTGAATGGTTTTGTCACCGGATGTCCGGAAAGGAGTCGCCTGTGTCTGTTCTGATGTTGGAAGAAACGGCCATAGATTCAAATCCATGCCGAATCATTCAGAAATATCTTCAAACGCGTGTCGGAGATCTGCGCTTTGAGCAGTGGTTCGCTGCCCCCACGCATTGGCAATTCACGGATTCCACCTTGACGATTCGCGCGGTCAATGCTTTTTCCGCCAAGTGGATTCGCGATAAATTTATGGATGAACTACGCGGGGCCGCCGAAGAAGCATTGGGGTTCCCGGTCACGATCCTCCTTGAAACGGCGGAATCCTCTCCGGTACGCCCGCCCCCGGCTCAAGCCGCATCCCCTGCGGTAACAGCCCCTGCCCCCGTCAACTCATCCCTTAATGACGCCTACACGCTCGACGAGTTTGTCGTCGGACCGACCAATCAACTGGCGTATAAATGTGCCTGTACGGTGGCTGAAGAACCGCGCCGGCATTACAGCCCGCTGTTTATCCATGGCGATTGCGGCCTGGGAAAAACGCACCTGCTGCAGGGCATTTGCCGACGCTTTCAGGCTCTGCATCCCAGGAAGAAATGGCTGTATATTACAGGCGAGCAATTCACCAATGATTATCTGGAAAGTATCCGTCTGCATCGCACCGAGGCATTTCGCCGTCGCATGCGGCAGGTGGATTTACTGGTGGTGGATGACGTGCATTTTTTCATGAATAAAAAGCACACGCAGGAAGAATTTCTGCACACGTTTAATGCCATGGACGCTGCGGGGCGGCAGGTGGTCCTGTCAAGCGATTGTGCCCCCCGGAGCATTTCGGCCTTGACCGATGCGTTAAGCACGCGTTTTTCCAGCGGCATGGTGGCCCGCGTGGATTCCCCGGATTTGCCCACGCGGCTGGACATTCTTCGCAGGCTGGCCGCGCGCCGTGACTGGCAGACGGATGACGCCACGCTCATGCGACTGGCACAGCAACCGGTCGCCAGTGTGCGTGAACTTCAGGGACTTCTGGTGCAGGCTGTTGCCGTGGCCCGGTTATGCCGTGCGCAGGGCACCGGCAATTCCGGGCCGGATATGCAAAGCGCTCTAAGCGGTATCCGCGATCACATGAACTTTTCCTCACCGCCGGGTGCGGATCGCATCATTAAAACGTGCGCCGACTATTTTTCCATCACCGTGGAACTCATCACCGGCTCCTCCAAACATCGCATCGTTTCCACCAGCCGCTCCATCGCGATGTATCTGGTCCGGCTGCACTCGCACATGAGTTATCCGGATATTGCCCGCGCCTTTGGCCGCCGCAACCATTCAACGGTCATCGGTGCCTGCAATCGAATCGACGAACACATTGCCCAAAGTCATGTCGTCTCCTGGACCGCCTCCGACGGGCCGCGCCATCAGGCCATAGCGGAAGCGCTGCATACCATTACCGCCCGATTACGCCGGCCTTAATGGCGGGTGCGTGACACTTTGCGCGGGCAATGGCCCGTCAGCCGCAATCGAACCATAGCTCTACAGCACGGATTCCGGTAGCATCAAGCACCGTGGTGATAACCCGGTGGTTGATTTGCGGCATAAGATCAACCACCGGATTATCATCCGGTGCTCGGGAACCCTATATTCATTGCCCGCGTAAAGTGCCATGCACCCCTTAGTGGCGCAAAGTCTCAAGCCGCAGTGACGTCCGCGGCTGGGGCCGATACACTGTACGGCGCAACGCGGCAATCTGAATTGCCGATTGAAAGGCGCATTTGGAGGTTTTATGGCACTGTTGGGATTGGATATCGGGACCTCGGGAACCAAGGCGTTGTTGCTGGAGGAAAGCGGCACCGTTCGCGCTGCGGCGGAATCGCCGCATGAACTTCAAACGCCGCGCCCGGGATGGACACAGCAGGACCCCGAGAACTGGTGGCAAGCCTGTTTGCTGGCCACCGCTGCAGCCTTGAAAAAAGCCCGACTCAAGGCTTCTCAGATTACTGCCATCGGATTATCCGGCCAGATGCACGGCAGCGTATTTCTCGGTGACGGCCCCAAAGCTCTGCGCCCGGCGCTGCTGTGGAATGATCAGAGAACCGTGGATCAATGCCGGCAAATTGAAGAGAAGTCCGGTGGGCGGCAGCAACTCCTGGCGCTGGTGAGCAATCCGGCACTTACCGGATTTACAGCGCCCAAGATTCTCTGGTTCATGCAAAATGAACCGGGCAAATTTGAGCGGTGTCGCCATATTCTTCTGCCTAAGGATTACATCCGCTATCGGCTGACCGGCGAATATGCCTCCGATGTTTCTGATGCGTCCGGCACCCTGCTTCTGGACGTGAAAAAGCGGCAATGGCATGAGGGACTTATCAGCCAACTGGGCATCGACCGGGCACTGCTTCCACGCCTTACCGAATCACAGGAAATCAGCGGTCAGGTAAGCCCGACGGTTGCCCGTCTTACAGGTCTGCCCGCAGGTATTCCTGTGGTGGCTGGCGCCGGAGATCAGGCGGCCGGTGCGGTGGGCACAGGCGTGGTGGAAGCGGGGATTCTTTCCGCGGCCATGGGCACCAGCGGTGTCATATTTGCGGCTTCCGCCGAACCGCAGACCGATCCGTTGGGGCGGGTGCACACCATGTGTCATGCCATTCCCAATACCTGGTGCGTCTTTGGCTGCATGCTTAGCGCAGGTGGCTCACTGCAATGGCTGAGAAATACGTTGTTTTCCGCGCCGTTGGCGCAACTGGTCGCCAGGAAAAAAGATGCGGGGCTTTTATATCAGCAGATTATTACGCTGGCCCAGGAGGCCCCCGCCGGTGCAGAAAATCTTTTTTTTCTGCCGTATCTAACCGGTGAGCGCTGCCCGCATCCTGATCCGCACGCCCGCGGTTGCTTTATCGGCTTAACGCCGCGGCATTCCCTGGCGCATCTGGCCCGTGCCACGCTGGAAGGCATTACCATGGGCATGCGCGAGCAGGTGGATATTATGCGCAGCATGGGCATTGCCATTACTCAGGTGCGGGCCAGCGGAGGCGGAGCACGCAGCGATTTCTGGCGGCAACTGCAGGCTGATATGTATCAGGCCCCGGTGGTGACAATTAATGTCAGCGAAGGTGCGGCTCTGGGTGCGGCCATTCTGGCCGGCGTGGGCAGTGGGCGATGGAATAATGTTCCACAAGCCGCGGGGCAGATTATCAAAATCAAAAGCCGCAGCCGCCCGAATGCCAAACGCTCTGCCCTGTATGAAGCCCATCACCAGAAGTTCGCCATGCTCTACCCCGCCCTGCAAACGTGTTTCAAGGCGGTTGGATAAGGCACCTGGAATATGTGCATTAGCTCAATGCGGGAGCGTTGAGTTGGACGCGGAATGTGATCTGATGGCACGATGCGTGCGGGCCCGTCACGATTAACGCAGCGCGTGCCGGGCAAGAATGTCGATGGTTTCCATGACGGCATTATTTCGGATTTAAAATGTTAGGTTTTGGGTTTCAAATCTCAAATCTAAAATTTCAAATCTCAAATTCACGCACCCCCATCGGGGCCATTCGGAAATTCGCCGGATTGAAGTTCTTCAGAGGCAAAATAGCGGCGTTCTACCAGCGCAAAGCTGATGCGTGCCACCCCCAGCATCATGAGAATAAAACCGCTGGCTAGCGCGCCTAAGCCCAGCAGCCGCTGCTGGTATCCTATGGGTGGCAGGAACTCAGGGGGCATCATCGGGTTGAAGCGTCTATTCACCAAAGGTCCACCGCGTGGACGGATCCTTCCATGGCCGGCCCGAAAACCGGGAGGCGGGGGAAAACCGCCGGGAGTTGCAAATCCATGGCCGTCACTTTCGGCTGCAGGCCCGGCGCGTGGCGGCCCGCCTGGGCGAGGTAAAGCCGTCGAACCAAGGCCCGACATGACAGGCGGGCCGGGGCGATTAAAACGCCCTCCCGCCATTGGCCCGGTGCCCGATCCCATGCTGCCCGGCGGCCCACCCATGGGCGGCCTTCCGGGCCGGAAAGGCTGCTGGGAATGAACCATGGCGACCGCGACACCGCCGGCAATCAACAGCGCCACACCCAGGGTTGTCAGCATAACACCCTGCCGCAACGAGCTTAACCACATGGGTAGTGTCGCAGGCAGATGCGTGACGCCCTTTTCAATGGCCAATTTCAAAACCGCCAGTCGCTGCCGGTCGTGTTGCCATCGCAGCAACATCCCCAGGGCGATCAGGGCCGCAACTGCAATCACCAGCGTCATTTGCGGCGCATCGGAAAGCGGTGGAAGCGGTGGCATAAAAGCCAT
The DNA here is from genome assembly GCA_021808105.1 of Planctomycetota bacterium. Classification (GTDB taxonomy): domain Bacteria; phylum Planctomycetota; class Phycisphaerae; order WQYP01; family WQYP01; genus JAMDCX01. The sequence goes on along the minus strand of JAKBCC010000061.1, from coordinate 1,921 downwards.
CCTTTCTGCCCAAAGGGCATTTTCTCGCGCTGCCAAGCCTGCACATCAGGCTCACCGGAGCGCCAGTCATGGTTTTGGTACCTTGCGGTTGCCAGGCGGTTTCAAAAATCCGGATATTTTTTCAAACCGCTGCGGATTCCGGATACACTAATAGCACAGAGGTACGGTAATGGAATTGCTGGACACGCCGATGGATATAACGCGCCTGCGGGCCGGTGACGCGGAGGCCTTTGCGGGACTGGTGCAGTTGTTTCAAGATCGCATCTTCAGCCTGTGCCAATCCGTGGGATTGCGCGGAGCCGATATCGACCAGGCGGCGGCTGACATTTTCTCGGCTGTTTATCTGGCGCTACCGGGGTTTGACGGGCGGTCTGCTCTGGGAACCTGGATTTACCAGATTGCCTTCCGCACGGCATTGCGGCAAAGAAAGCGAGCGGCCCGGCACACGCACGGCAATTTGCCGGAAAATCTTTCCGCCCCGCACGGGTCCGACACTGTGGAAGAGGCGGACACCCGAGAGAATATCTGGCGATGCGTAGCGGCATTAGGCAGTCAGACGGCGATGATTGTAAAATTATATTATCAGGACGGGTTGCCGTTACCGGAAATTGCGGAAATTACGGGGCGACCGGTCGGTACAATTAAAACGATTTTGTTTCGCGCCCGGCAGCAGCTATCCGAAAGCCTTGCGAGGTATAAGCCATGAACAGATCCTCTGAATTTTCACTTCCTGAAATGGATGCGACCATCCGCCAGAATTTTGCTTTGGCCGGCAGCCATGTGCCGCGGCTTGATATTGCCGCCGCAGCACTGGATCGGGCGCAAAAAAAACAAGTTGCCATGGTTCAGCGCACCAGGGCGTTGCAACGCATGAATCGTCTCTGGCGGGCGATGGCCGGCACGGCTGCGGTGATTATCTCCGGCATTATTATTCTGGCCCTGCTGTGGAGTTTCTCAGCCGGCAGCCAAACCACTACCACTACCTCCGCGGCAGAATTAACCACCACGTCGGTCACGCACTCTTCCACGGTGACGGTAGGGCTGGAATGGATTCTTCTGGCCGCCGGGCTGGCCATTGCCTGGCTGATCATCACCAGCATCTTGCGCGCCATTGGCTCGGAAACGTATGAGGGTGTTCTGGCCTGAGACAGAAGTGCGTACTTGGGGATGTTCTTTGGAGCGATCTTCGGGGGCGTTCTTCAGCTTTGCCGCATGATGCCTTTGAGATTGGCCATTGTGCCGCCGATGTCGCCGCTGCGCATGAGGGTTTCACCAATCAACACCGATCGGATGCCGACGGCATTTAATCGTTGAATATCGGATCGGTCCCGAATTCCACTCTCCGCCACCAGCACCGCTTTATCATTGACAAATTCCGCCAGACGGATGGAATTGACTAAATCAACCTTGAAGGTGGTTAAATCCCGATTGTTAATTCCCAGCAGGCTGTAACTGCGCATGGGGAACCCGAGCATATTCAGCACGCGCAGCAAACTGTCCAGCTCGTGAACCTCAATCAGGGCGGTCAGCCGTAATTCGGCCGCCAGAATCAGCATATCCATCATGAGCGCATCATCAAGAATTTCCGCGATGAGCAGAATGGCATCCGCGCCGGCCGCCCGAGATTCCCACACCTGATACGGATCAATGATAAAATCCTTTCGCAGGATCGGAATGGGTACTTCGCGGCGAATCTGCCGGAGGTACTCCAGTGAACCGTGAAAATATTCCTGATCGGTCAGCACCGATAGTGCATCCGCCCCGGCGGTGGTGTATGCTTTGGCGATCGCGACGGGATCAAAATCGCTGCGAATGACACCGGCGGACGGGGACGCTTTTTTAACCTCCGCGATAACATTAACCAGTCCGACGGGTTCGCGGGCTATGGCGGTGAAAAAATTCCGGGGAGCCTCCAGGTCAC
>JAKBCC010000198.1 GCA_021808105.1 Planctomycetota bacterium | reverse complement strand
TAATAGTCCCGATCGGCAATTTGTTGAGGCGTGTGATGACCATTCGGTCCACGGTCCAGTTCACTTTGTATGTAAACGCCACTTTGTCGCCGAGGGTAATATCATGAAGTGTTATACCGTGCGCCAACTGATACGGCATGGTCATGGCCATCATGGGTTCGATTTTTCCATTCATTCCCACCCAATGGGCGATCGGCCCAACTTTAATGGAAACATTTTCCGGCAACTCTCCAGGCAACGGTAATGCTTTGACGATGCCGCGCAGATGGTAGGTGTATGTGACCCCCGACTGTGCGGCGTTTCGGGTGTTGCTGGAATGCTTAGATGCACAGCCGCCCAGCAGCCCTGCTGCCGCGGCCACCCCTGCAATAAATAATTTCTGACGCGCGGACATTTTTATAATCATTCCCTTTTTCATTGCAATCCGGCAGTGGCATTGCGTGAAACAACGCCAACCACCGATACTCTACAGGAAATTATACCCATGACGAATTCTGCGTGCTTTATTTTACTTTATAATCTCCGCTCGAACGATTACAGTGCAAGTGCGGCGGCCAGGGTTGTACGGCCGGCATTGGCAGGAGATTATCATCATGGCGGAAAAACTCAACAGCAAGGTTACAACATTTCTGAACGAGCCCCTGGCGCATTACATTGCGGGCAAATGGCTGCTTAGTACGGACGGCGCTTTAGCGGATGTGATCAATCCATCGGACGGCACGGTGATCGCTCAGGTTGCCATGGCTTCCGCCCATGAGGTGGATGGCGCCGTTAATGCCGCGCATAATGCTTTCCCCGCCTGGGCCAAAATGCCGGTTAATCAGCGCAGCGTCCTGCTGCACCGCCTGGCCGACTGCATGGAGAAACATGCCGGTGATTTAGCACAATTGGAATCTCTGGATGTGGGCAAGGCCATTATCAACAGTGAGGCCTTTGATATTCCCTTTGGAGTTCAGGGTATACGTTACTTTGCCGATCTGGCGTTGCATGCCCAGTATGATATTCCGCTGGCGGTCAAAAATATTGAAGCACGTATCCATCGGGTGCCTTACGGTGCCTGCGGATTTATTTTCCCTTGGAATTTCCCTTATGACCTGCTGATCTGGGGCATCATGCCCGCGTTAGCGGCCGGTAATACGGTCGTGGTTAAACCGTCGGAAGTGACGCCGTTAAGTACGTTGTATGTATGCAAACTGGCAGCGGAAGTCGGTTTCCCGGCGGGCGTGATCAACGTGGTCAACGGCACAGGTTCCAGGGCCGGAGCCATGCTTACCGGACATCCGCTGATTAAACGCATGTCCTTTACCGGATCACCGGGGGTGGGCAAAATTATTGGCGAAACATGCGGGCGGAACCTGGTGCCGTGCAAGCTGGAACTTGGCGGCAAAGGAGCCGCGGTGATTTTTGATGACGTGGATGTAGAGTCCACGGCCCAGCAGCTTGCCGCAGCTATTACGCTTAATACCGGGCAGGTCTGCTGCACGGCTACGCGTTGGATTATCCATGAAAGAATTCATGATCAACTGTTGGCCAAAGCGGCGGAAATTTTGAAAAACACACGCGTCGGCCCGGCTTTGGACCGCAGCACGCAAATGGGGCCGCTGGTGAGCAAAGTTCAGTTGGAGCGTGTGAATCGGTATGTGGAAAACGGAAAAAAGCAGGGCGCTGTGGCCGTTCTGGAACCGCAGACGTTGCGCATCAGCGGGCATGACGGCGGATATTACGTAAGTCCCAGTCTTCTGACCGGTACAAGTGATAATGTCTGCTGCCGCGAAGAAATCTTTGGCCCCAGTGCTTATGCCTTAACATTCAGTGACGAAGAGGCAGCCATTAAGCAGGTCAACAGCCTGTCCTACGGACTGGCTAACAGCGTATGGAGTCGGGATTTGCAGCGCGCCAACCGCGTGGCGGAACGGATGATCGCCGGCAACAGCTGGATTAACGCGCATAATGTATTCGCGTATGGCCTGCCGTATGGTGGGGCCAATTTAAGCGGCATGGGCGGCGGAGTAAACAGCCCGGAGACGTTCCATGATTATCTGCGTTCACAAACCATCGCCCGGCCACTGGTGTGAAGCCGGCCGAAGCTATGAAGTGGCTGCTGACAGCGCAGCAAGTTCAGCGCGGGGTGTTGTTGTTTTGGCCGCATGATATTACTATTCCGGATAATCGTTTTACACGGCGGACCGGAATTTTCCGTTCGCCGCGATAGAATGTTGAATATTGGGAACCCTTTACCAGGAAATAAAAGCATGAAAGCCATCGTGCATCGTCAAGCCCTTGTTGAAGTCCTCGCCTTAGCCTGCAGCGTGGTGCCCACGCGTTCGCCCAAACCGGTGCTGTCATGCGTGCGGATCAGTACCGTGTCCAATGGCCGGGACAAAGCGGTTCGGCTGGTCACAACCGATCTGGAAATGACCTTGGAGACTACGATTTCCCAGGTGGAAATAAGCCAGGAAGGCACGGTTCTGCTGCCGGCCGGCAAACTTAGCGAGATTGTCAATAACTCGCCGGATGAAACCATTACGCTGGATACGGAAGGCGAAAAAGCGACGATCAAAGGGTCGGACAGCACTTTTACGCTTCTGGGATTTAACCCCGAGGAATTCCCCCCGGTCAGCGGCTTTGAGGGCGAACCGGATTTTTCCATCACCGCCGGCGCATTGAAAGACATGCTCGATCGCACGCGATTCGCGGCCGCACGGGAAATGAGCCGCTACGCCATTAATGGCGTGCTGTTTGAACGCAAGGGGAAAAAATTATCGCTCGTGGCGACCGATGGACATCGGTTGTCGCAAACCCGTGATGAAACCCACGGCGGCGAAAGCAAAGATGTATCGGCAGTGGTGCCGATCAAGGCTCTGGCACTGATTGAACGGTTACTGACCACGCGCGAAAGCACCGTTGAATTGCAGTTCCGCGAGAATAAGATTTTCGGGCGCGTGATCCCCGCAGAAGTTCCCGCGGAAGGGGACAAGCCCAAGGCCGACGTGCAACCCAGCGCCACCTTCAGCGCGTTGCTGGTGGAGGGTGCATTTCCTCCGTATCAGGATGTCATTCCCAAAGATTGTGACCGTAAGACCAGCTTGAATCGGGATCGACTGCAAAGTGCAGTGCGCCGCGCCGCATTGCTGACCAATGATGATTCACGGTCCGTAAGACTGAATTTCGCGACGAAAGTACTGACGATTTCCGGCCGCTCGCCGGATGTGGGCGAAGCCAAGGTGGAAATGCCAATTGAATTTTCCGGTGATTCACTGGATGTAGGCTTTAATCCGCAATATCTTCTCGACGCTTTAAAAGTGGCCCCCACGGATGAAGTCACGCTGGAACTCAAATCTGCGGCCAAGCCGGGCCTGCTTCGGGCCGGCCCCAACTTTCTCTATGTGATTATGCCGGTAAATCTGACATAATCCACTCTCGGGCGAATAAATGTGCTGACGATTCACTTATGCGCAAGCCTGAGGTGAACGACCAGCGCCGGTCCGGAGAATGGCCTTTGCGGGGCACCTGGACCCGAGCGGAATTGTCCAGCACTGGCGATGGTGCAGCTAGCCTGTCCGAGGAATGGCCGGGATTGCGATTACTCGGACAGGCTCCTGGCGGGCTGGCGGTGTACTGGAGAGGTTTACCGGTAAATGGATCGCCTGGGATTGTTTTTTGAAGTCGCTTACATCCTGGCCCATCTCGCGGCAGGCTATATCTAAAAATATCGCATTCAACATGTTCTCCGCTTGTGCGTTCCGCAGGGCCTCCTTCAAGTGCGCTATCCGCTTTTTCATTGCAGCTATCTGGTCGCTTTCGTCTGGTTGTTTCATTTGTGTCACCCTGGCCTGTAAACGTATAACCTGTAACCTAAGCAGCCCGATTGCAATTGCAGCCACGGGGCGGAGATGCTTTTTACGATTGGGCGGGCGGCAATGGTGGCGGCTGAAGGGGCAGGATGGCTTTAATTTCATCCACCGTCTCCGCGGCGGCCCAGTCGGCCATTCCGTTTTTCCATACCAGCGTGCCGGGCTTCACATCACCGGATTTTATTTTTCCGGCCAGGGTTGTCAGGTCAAACGGGCCGGCTTGAGTCCCGTTAATAGCCACAAAATACGAGGATGTTTTTGGCATCGGCGGAGGCGTGCCAACGGCGGAATTCATCGCCGATCCCATCTGATTGCCCATGACCATGCCCATTCCGACACCGGCACCCATTCCTGCGCCCATACCGGCGAATCCGGATGGATTGCTGGCGGCTTCAGGAATTGCGGTAGCAACCTGAAAACGGGTGTATTGATTCATATCGCCAAGAACACCCATTTTCGTGCGGGTATCCATGGCCTGCTCCACTTCCGGCGGCAGGGAAATATTTTCGATGTAGAAAAGCGTTAATTCTATTCCAAGCGTGGCCAGATCGGTCTTAATTTTTTCCAGGGCCAGTTTGCTTAATTTGTCATAGTTGCCGGCAAGCTCCAGGGCGGGGATGTGGGATTCGCCGAGGGTATCGGTAAAGCGGCTGACAATTGTGTCGCGAATCTGTCCGGAAACTTGGACCGTTTCCAGCGCCGGATTGGTGGCAATCTGTTGGCGCAGAAAGACGGCCGGATCACTGATGTGCATGGCGTAGGTGCCAAAACCGCGGATTCGCACCACACCAAATTCCGCATCGCGGAGCATAATCGGGTTGGGGGTACCCCATTTCAGATCGGTAAACTGCCGGGTCGCAATGAAATACACTTCCGCTCTGAAGGGGGAATCAAAGCCATACTTCCATCCTTTAAGT
>JAKBCC010000060.1 GCA_021808105.1 Planctomycetota bacterium | reverse complement strand
CCGGACGGGCGTTTGTTAAAGGCCGTCCCATTATTGCTGCGGCGATGGATTTTACATTTTTAGCTGGCTCCATGGGCGCGGTCGTAGGTGAAAAAATTACCCGCGCAGTGGAACGCGCTACTGCGGAACATCTGCCCGTGGTCATCATATCCTGTTCGGGCGGGGCGCGCATGCAGGAAAGCACCATCAGTCTTATGCAGATGGCCAAAACATCGGCGGCTCTAGCCCGGCACCACCGCCATGGCGGCTTATTTGTCAGTGTCCTGGCCGACCCCACCACCGGTGGAGTTACCGCGAGCTTTGCGATGCTGGGCGATCTGATTTTTTCAGAACCCAAAGCGATGATCGGCTTTGCCGGCCCGCGCACGATCGCCAATACCATTCGCATGGAATTGCCCGAAGGATTCCAACGAGCCGAGTTTCTCCTGGCCAAGGGGTTTATCGATCGCATCATTCCGCGCAGCGAATTGCGGTCCGCCATCGCCCGAAGCGTCGATTTTTTTGGTCGTTGAACAAATCCTGCTTTTATTTGGGTCCAAGCGCTCCGGCAGGGTTGACGGCACAGAACCGAGAGGTTTGGGAGCGTGTAAGCCGCATGGTTAAACGGGGAAATGAATGTTGGAGTCGCCGGTTTTCCGATGTGCGGGGACTCTGTGAGCAAAAAAATAATGCCTGAAAACATCGGAATATTCCTTTTTTCCTTGACAGGTTGCCGCCGGCTATTAAACTTCTGGAATTGCGGCGGGAGATAGTCAGAGTAAAATCTTTGCTTTGGCATGAAGTTGACGTGGTCTGATTTGGATTTGTTTACCCACAGGAGGCCCTCTTGAATACTCTAACAAAAACGTTTGTGCTCTTGCAGCTTGTCCTGGCACTGGTGCTGTCGGTTCTGGTCATTCTGTTTGCTGATAAGCAGCAGAATTATCGCGGTCAGGTGGCGACATCGCAAAAAGCGCAGATTGTAGCTCAGGCGATGACCAGTCAGTTGCAGCAGGCTAACACCAACTTGCAAACCCAGCTAACCGCCGCGCTTCAGGCCGGGGCGGAAAAAGCCGGCCGTTTGAACAACACCATTCTGGATGTGCAGTCCAAGCTCGCCGATGACCAGACAACCATCGCGCAGCTGCGGGTGGCCAAAAGCCAGTTGCAGACCAGCATCACAGATTTGACCAGCACGGTCAGCTCTTTGAATAAGCAGGTGGCCGGGCAGAATTCAATTCTCAATACCATGCGTCCGAAACTCCTGACTTATGTGAATCAGAATGCTGAACTCGGTCGCCGCATTACGGAATTGACCAATGAACGCAATGTCGCCCGGCAGACCATACAGGTTCTCCAGGAAAGTGTGGCTTCGCTGCATCGGCAGATGTCCAAGATGGAAGTTGCCGCCCGATCCTCCAGCCCGACATCCGGCGCGCTATCCAATGCAGTGGCCGGCGTTCCCACGTCCGTACAAGTGAATGGTACGGTCATGAAGGTTGCCAGTTACAACGGCCATACGTATGTCAGTGCCTCGCTTGGCACAAGGGACGGGGTGGCCAAAGGCACCCGCCTGACCATTTATTCCAATGGCCGGTATATCGGTGATGTCGTGGTGCAAAAAGCTGATGCTACGGAATCCGTGGGCGTTGTTTCACTGCAGGCTCCCGGTACCACCATTACGCCGAACGAAATGGTCATGAGCGGACCAGGGATCTGAGGTTCGCTTATAAAGGGCCAAAGGCGCTTGAGGCCTTTAGCTGTTATCCCGCTGGCTCGTAAAAAGCTGCGGTTACCACGGGCAGGTGCTTCCTTCAAATAGGTCTGAAGCCATGCTCTTGAGAGTTGAATTTTGTGATTTGCCGGGAGTTGTCATGTCACGTGTAAACCCGCCCACCCGAATAACTGTTCGGCCGCAGCCCAATATATATTCCGCATTGGCCATTATTGCTTTTCTCGCAACCTTAGGTTCCTTGATTTACATTGCCATTGAATATAAGACCATGATCGGTTTCTAATTTTTTACCGCCATGTAAGGTGTCGGTATGCCGGAAGCTCACTTAAGTCAGTTTGGAATCAGTCCGGTGCCGACGCAGACAGCGTGTGATAAATCCGGATCACCATTCTCGGCCCATACCCGTAACTCCGATAATGTGGTATCCTGTGATCAGGCCGGTAGGGGGCGGGGATAGCCGTGTTCGGCAACACACGGGGATGCCGCGTTCGCCATCACCGGTAAGTTCAGGGTTCTGTCGCGGAGCGCTTTGGCGTGTTTTTTGATTCAATGTTGGGTTGGTTTTCCCTCGATATGGGCATAGACCTCGGTACATGCAACACGCTGGTATGTGTGCGTGGACAGGGTATTGTTCTTAACGAGCCTTCGGTAGTTGCGGTAAAAAAAGGCACCAACATCGTCTTGCACAACGGCAACGCGGTGGGGCTGGTTGCCAAAGAGATGCTCGGGAAAACCCCGGGAAATATTACCGCCGTGCGCCCGCTGAAAGATGGCGTCATCAGTGATTTTGAAATCACCGAAGCCATGCTGACTTATTTTATCCGCCGCGTTCATGGCCGACGCCGCTTTGTGCGCCCGCGCGTTGTGATCGCCATACCTTCAGGTATTACCGCCGTTGAAAAGCAGGCCGTATTTCATTCCGCATTGCAGGCCGAGGCCCGCCGCGTTTATCTGGTCAGTGAACCCATGGCTTCCGCCATTGGTGCAGGCCTGCCCATCCGTGAACCAACCGCCAGCATGATTGTGGATATTGGCGGGGGCACCACGGAAGTTGCAATCATCAGCCTTGGCGATATGGCCGTCTCCGAATCCATCCGTACAGCGGGCGATAATTTTGATGAAGCCATCGTCAATCACATGAAAAAAACCTACAACCTCATGATTGGCGAACAGTTTTCTGAACGCATCAAAATTGAGCTTGGGTCGGCCAGCGCTGTGGGGCCGGAAACCACCATGGAGGTTCGCGGACGTGATATGATCAGCGGCCTGCCCCGCAAATGTATTATCACCAGTGAAGAAATACGCGAAGCTCTGCTGGAGCCAATTGGCAAGATCATCGATGCCGTCACGCATACGCTCGAACGGGCGGAACCGGAATTGGCCGCTGATCTGGTTGAGACGGGTATTACCATGGCCGGCGGCGGCAGCCTGCTAAGGGGTATTGACAAAGTTATCTCCCAGGCGACCGGCCTGCCCGTGCGCGTGGCTGAAGATCCGTTGACCTGCGTGGCACGCGGTACCAATGTACTGTTGGAGAATCTTGAAGAGCTTAAGGAAGCCTTGGAATCAGACGTCGACGATATGTGATTCGCTGTCGGGGCTGTACACCGCGCCACGATACGGGCTGCATGATGTTTTAGCCGCCCGGCGTGGTATGCTTTCCGGAAGAAGGCATGATGAAAATGACCCCGCGAAAGTGGTTCTGGATACTTAATCTCGCTGCACTGGCTACCGTGATGATCGGCGCGCGGCATCCGCAAGTCGTCAATCGGCCGCGCGGGGCCGCAGCAGACGCTGTGAAAACCTTTGTTGCCCCATTTTCTTCCGTGTTTACCGGTCTGCAAACCGGGGTGAATCGGTTCCTGCATCCTCACCAGAATTCCAGCAGCCGCGTTAAGTCACTGCGCGTGCGGTATGAAAACGAAATCGCCATGCTGGTAACGCGAATCAGCGATTTGGAAAAGCTCCTGCGCGAAACCCGTCTGATCCATCAGCGTTTCCCCGGGTTATCCGTCCAGCGGCTAAGAGCTGCCGCGATTGACGGATTTTCCACCGGCCACGGTGATGAATGTACGCTGGATCAGGGCTGGCGTGATGATAAAGCTATTCGCCCGGGAGATGCTGTATTAGCCAATCGGGCGGTGATTGGCCGGGTGGCGCATGTCGGGCCGGAGACGTGTTCTGTCCGGCTGCTGACGGATCCGCGAATGAAGGAAATCGGGGCCATCAGCCGTCCGGTGCATGCCGGCTTGGTCAGCATTGCGCCGCAAGCCCTGATTGAAGGGGCCGGGGCGGGCCTTTTACGGTGCGAGCTGGATCAATCCATTCATGCCATAGCCCCGAAGCCCGGCGATCTGGTGCTGCTGAATGATACCGAATGGCCACAGGCGGTGGCGGGTGCCGTCATTGGCGTTATTAAAACCGTACATCAATCCTCCCGCACCAGCCTGCGCTGGAGCCTGCACATTACTCCCCGCACGGATGTGCAGCAGATTCGGCAGGTGGTTATCGTACTTTCCTCCCGCAGGTAGCCTGGAAAAATAATGCTCACGGTCCCCGGTTGTAGTCGCGCATGCGGACTTTTTTTGACACACGTCCGTTCACCCTTGGCCAAAAATGCAAAAGTGTGCTAATTTAATGGTTTCCCGGTTTTGGCCATGGTGCCGCCGGATAAGGTTTGACCGTACTTGGAGCTTTAAAATGAATTTGTGTATTGAACATGTCCACGCCCGTGAAATTCTTGATTCCCGCGGCAACCCCACGGTTGAAGTGGATGTTATTTTAAATGACGGCACACTGGGCCGCGCAGCAGTGCCCAGCGGTGCGTCCACCGGAGAGAACGAAGCTGTTGAATTGCGCGATGGTGATGCCAAGCGTTATGGCGGCAAAGGCACTTCCAAAGCGGTTGAAAATGTGAACACCAAAATTGCCGCCGAACTTATTGACCTTGATCCCCGCGATCAGGAACACATTGATCGCCTGATGATTGATCTTGATGGCACGCCCACCAAAGCGACACTGGGTGCCAACGCTATTCTTGGCGTATCGCTGGCTGTGGCCAAAGCCGGTGCCGCCGCCTGCGGTCTGCCGTTGTATCGTTATATCGGCGGCACGTTCGCCAACGTCCTGCCCGTGCCGATGATGAACATCCTCAACGGCGGCAAGCACGCGGACAACAACGTGGACTTCCAGGAATTCATGATTCAACCCTGGGGTGCCAAAAATTTCGCGCATGCTCTGCGTATGGGCACGGAAATTTATCACACCCTGAAAAAGGTCTTGCACAAAAAAGGTCTAAGCACCGCAGTGGGTGATGAAGGGGGATTTGCCCCGAGCCTGAAATCCAATGATGAAGCGCTGGAAGTCATTGCCGAAGCGGTCAAGGCGTCGGGTTATAAACTTGGTAAGGATGTATTTATCGCCCTGGACCCCGCCGCCAGCGAATTGTGGGATCACAGTAAGAAAAAATACAAGCTCTTTAAGAGTGATCCAAATAACTACATGTCTGCCGATGATATGATCGGCATCTGGTCCCGCTGGGCCGATCAATATCCCATTCGCTCTCTGGAAGACGGCCTGGCGGAGGGTGACTGGGACGGTTGGAAAACACTCACTGATAAACTGGGCAAAAAAATCCAACTGGTCGGCGATGATATTTTCGTGACCAATCCGAAATTCCTGAAAAAGGGTATTGAACTGGGTGTGGGAAACAGCATCCTGGTGAAAGTGAATCAGATCGGCACGCTCACCGAAACACTGGAGGCTGTGAATACCGCCATGCGTAACGGTTACAGCGCGGTATTAAGCCATCGCAGCGGCGAAACCGAGGATTCCACGATCGCTGATATTGCGGTAGCTACAAACTGCGGCCAGATCAAAACCGGTGCCCCGGCCCGTTCCGATCGCGTGGCCAAATACAACCAGCTCCTGCGCATCGAAGAAGAACTCGGCGAACACGCGGTGTATGGTGCCCGATACTGGAACAGGTAAGCCCTCAGTCTTCCCAGTATGGATCTGAAAGAAAAGCGATCGTTGCCACCGGGGGTAGCTGGGGGATAGGCTTCTGCGATCCGTGCGCCTGAAAAAGGGCTCAACACAGTCTGCCCTAATTGGGCGTGGCGGCGGCCGGCTCCGGCACCGAGCCGGTGGCTCCGTTGTATGATAAAAATATCGACATCAGTCGCCGGCACCAGATTGGACCACCGATGTAAAGCCCTATGCAAGCTGAGCCGGTATATTCCTCTCGCCGGGTGCAGGGCACCACGCAGAGGTGTATTCAAGTTTAAACATCGCAGGCCACGATGAGTGGGCCGTGGCGGGGCGGCTCAAAACCATCCACCAACGTGGATGGGATTGGCGGCCAGCATGGGCCCCGGGCAAACCGCCCCGGAGAGCTTATTAGCGACTCGGATCAGATCGTCGGCAGTTCCGCGAACTTCACCGCTCTCTTGCGGAATGACGGATTGTTTCGGATCAGGTAAAGTGGTCCAGTGTTGGTGACGGAATTACGGGTTTGAAAAAGCAGATTTTAATTATTGCAGGGCCAAACGGAGCGGGCAAGACGACATTTGCTCGGGAGTTTCTTCCCGATGAGGCGGAATGTCGCCTTTTTGTTAACGCGGATTTGATCGCGGCGGGCCTGTCTCCCTTTGCGCCTGAATTAAAGGCTTTGCAGGCCGGCAGGATTATGCTCGACCAAATAACGGCGAATGTGCATGCCGGAGAGAGCTTTGGATTGGAAACTACGCTTGCGGGATTGAGTTATTCACGCCATATTCCGCAATGGCGGAGCGCCGGCTATTATGTCAGGTTGATTTTCCTGGCACTTCCGTCCGCCGATGTGGCTGTGGCCCGGGTGGCATCCCGGGTAATGCAGGGCGGCCACGATGTTCCGGAGGCAGTCGTCCGCCGACGTTTCAAGGCGGGATTAGACAACTTTCACATAGTATATAAATTCATTGTGAATAGCTGGGTATTATACGATAATAGCGGAGAAGCGCTTAGGTTGGTGGAAACTGGAGAAAACAGATGACTGGCCCCCTATCGACCAACAATTCCCTGGTTCGCGGCTCTATGGCCGCGTTGCGGCGGGCAGGCCTGCGGGCGCGGGAGATTGCGCGCGCTACCGGTACGCCGTTGGTGGTGGTGCGTGATGGCAAGATTGTTGAAATTATGCTGTCTAAAAAGCCGTCTCGTTCGCGTAGGAAAAGCGAACGCCGGACTGCGTGAGTGGTTCACCTCAAGCCGTTGCCAATGCGGGTAATCATGACAGGGGGGTAATCTTGCGATTGTGGAACACTGCGCTAACCGCTATCTTATCTCTCCGGCGGTTCAACCGAAGGCGCTCCAAGGGGCGTTTTTTTGCTGGAGAAAAAAATGAAGAAACGGGCGGCTTTACGGCTCTGGAAAATCGGTTCGGCGAATTCTCACTATTTTGCAGTCGGTGCGATAGTACTGGCGGTATTGGTGGCGGGGGGGTGTGCAATGCAAGGCGGTACGCCCGCGCAATTGGATGCCACCGCAGCACCAGCACACCTGCAGACGCAGTTGCGGGAAAATCCGTTGGCGATCAATTCTGTGCATCCTCGCCTGGGTTGGGTGTTGCCATGGAAAGGTCGCGGAGAGTTTCAAAGTGCTTATGAAATTCTCGTGGCATCCTCGCCGCAGCTTCTGGCGCAGAACCGGGGCAATATCTGGAATTCCGGCAAGGTCATGTCGGGGCACTCAATCAATATCCATTACGCCGGTTTAGCGCTAGTCGCGCGGCAGCGCTGCTTCTGGAAGGTGCGGGCTTGGAATCAGGCCGGCCAAGCCAGTCACTGGAGTTTAACCGCTCAATGGCAGGAAGGACTCTTAACGGCTCGTCAGTGGCACGGGGCGCAATGGATCGGCTGGAAGCCGACTCCCAAAATGGGCGTCAAACACCCGTTACCCGCGATTTACCTGCGTGATCAATTCAACATTGCCAAGCCGGTGAAGCGGGCCGTGGCCTATTTCAGCGGCCTGGGCTTGGGACGCATGTATATCAATGGGAAACGCACCAGCGATACGCAACTTTCTCCGGCTTTAAGCTGGTATCCGAAGCGTTGTTATTATGTCGCGCGCAATGTCACAAAATTGCTGCGACGCGGAAATAATACGCTGGGCGTCATTCTGGGCGATGGCCGGATGTACGGCATGAGGGGATACACCATCCACATTTCCCCACGTATGATGCTCATGCTGCATATCACATATCAAGATGGCACTACATCTATTATTACCAGCAATCCGCATTGGAAGATCAATGATGCAGGTCCTATTCGCATGAACAATGAATACAATGGCGAAACGTATAATGTCGCCATGCGAATGCCGGGCTGGAACAAAGTTGGCTTTGCCGCCAAAGGCTGGAAAAACGCCCATGTGCTGCACTCGCCCGGCGGTCGTCTGGTAGCGGAATTTCAACAGCCGATCCGTGTTACCCAGATCCTTCACCCCGTTAAAGTATCAGAAATTGCCCCCGGCAAGTGGATGTTCGATATGGGGCAGAACATGGTTGGCTGGTGCCGGATTCATATCCCCAATGGCCCTGCCGGAACCAGGGTAATGTTACGCCATGGAGAAAGCCTCGTGCGTAATGGACAGCAAACCGTGGACTTAAACACCGCCGGGAAAGGCCGCATTCACCTGTATGTGGCAAACCTGCGAACCGCCAGGCAGACCGATACGGTCATTCTTAACGGTAAAGGCCCAATCACCTGGCATCCCATATTTACGTATCATGGATTTCGCTTTGTAGAGCTTATCGGCTATCCCGGCACGCCCACGCTTACCACGCTGGAAGGGCAGGAAGTTCATGACGCATTGCCGGTAACCGGCGGATTTGCCTGTTCAGATAAATTGGTGAATCAGATTGTTCACAATGCCCGCTGGGGCATCCAGAACAACTACCGCTCCATTCCCACCGACTGCCCGCAACGCGATGAACGCCAGGGCTGGATGGGCGATCGCGGCATGGAGTCGCGCAGTGAATCATTCCTGTTTAATACCCAGCGGTTCCATGACAAATGGCTTTGGGACATGCAGGATGCGCAACGCCCCAGCGGCGATGTATCAGATGTCAATCCGCCGTACTGGTCCGTGTATACCAAAGATGTTACCTGGCCCAGCACATTTATCTACCTGCCGGGCACCTTATATCTGCAATATGGACAGATTTCTCCCATTCGCGATCACTATGCCGCGATGCGCAAATGGATCAATTATCAGTTGGCCAAGGTACACGACGGAATCAGCAAACAAGACACGTATGGCGACTGGTGTTCCCCGCCGCGCTCGGGTCACAATATTCACTCCCGAGACCCCAACCGTGCCACACCGGGTCCGCTGCTGGCGACAGCAACGCTGTACAAAGACCTGCAACTTATGGCCATGTATGCCAAGGTGCTGCACAATTCCGCGGGACAAAAACATTGGCTGGCTGAAGCGCATAAACTATACGTGGCCTTTAATAAGCAGTTATGGAATGCCCGGGGCGGTTACTATGGCAACGGCTCAGATACCGCCTGCGTGTTACCGCTGGCTGCCGGGATTGTGCCGCAAAGCCGGCGGGCACGTGTTATGAAGCGTCTACTGTGGCGAATGCACGCCCGACAGGCTGATCACGTGGGTGTCGGCGTTATCGGCATGCAATGGATATTTAACGTCATGGCCCGCAACGATCAGGCGAATCTGGCCTGGAAAATGCTTAACCAGACCACGTATCCCGGCTGGGGCTACATGGTGAAACATGGTGCCACCACCATCTGGGAACTCTGGAATGGCAATACCGCAAACCCTGCCATGAATTCACAGGATCATGTCATGTTCATTGGCGATATGCTCACCTGGTTGTTTCAATATGTCGGCGGCATTCAAAGCGACACCGGCGGCCCCGGCTTTGAGCACATTATGATGAAACCACATTTTTTAAAAGGCCTGACCTATGTAAATACCTGGCACCGTTCGCCTTACGGCAAAATTATCAGCAACTGGAAAATTGCGTCCAACGGTGCTTTCCGCTGGCACGTACAAGTGCCGGCCAACAGCTTTGCGACCGTGGACATTCCCGCTGCCGCCGCAAACACCGTCACACTTAATGGCCACAAGATCAGCGATAAGCCTTGGATTAAGTTCGTGGCGTATGTTAATGGCCGAGCCATTTATATGCTGGAATCAGGAAATTATCAGTTCCGATCGGTGTTGAGCGGTAAGCAATAGCTAATGATTTGCGCCACGGTCCGATGGGGAATGCGGTCGCAGAAATTATCCGCAATCGGATTCGGCAGCTCACCACACCAACTGTGACGAGGCGGAGCGTATCGTGTGATCAAACCAGATTCCGCCACGAACTCAACGCTGCCGCATTGAGCGACGAGGCGTCTGTCTGAAATTGGTGGCGGATTTTGGGGAATGTTTCGGGCGGGGATGAAATTTTGCGCTGTTGGGGTTAGATTGTGTGCCATGGCGGAAGATTTACAACCATCAAAGAATCCACCGGGGAACAATGACCCGAAACCTGATTTGCGGAATGCGGATTCTCAACCGGCATCCGGGCGGCCTGGGCTACGGTCGAAATTTGCCGGGAGCGTGATTTTTCCAGCCTTGGGAATATTGGTTTTATGTCTGGTGGTTTACTATCCGTTACATGCTGCCGGGTTTATATGGGATGACGCCTACTGGATTTTAAATAATCCCACCATGCATCATTGGCGGGATATGGCGGTGATCTGGTTTGATCCGATGACTTTTCTGCAATATTACCCGTTATCGGTAACGGTCTATTTCCTGGAGTATCACCTGTGGGGAGGTAACACGTTCGGGTATCACGCCGTAAGCATTCTTCTGCAAGTCATTTGTGCCCTGATGCTATGGCGTGTTCTGCTGCGCCTGCGGCTACGCGCGGCGTGGTTGGCAGCCGCTATTTTTGCAATCAATCCAGTGGTTGTCGAATCTGTCGCGTGGGTGGTGGAGCAGAAGAATCTGATCTCCGCAATAGCGGTGCTCGCTGCGGTGTGGGCGTGGATACGCTTTGCCGGACTGGACCGTCCGGATGATGTACTGGAATCCACAGAACCGGTGTACGACTGGAAATTCTATGGTCTGGCGATATTGTTTTATTTTCTGGCCGTGTGTGCAAAAACATTTGTCTGTGCGCTGCCGGCGGCGATACTGGTATTGACATGGTGGAAACTCGGGCGCATTACCCGCAAGCATCTTCTGGCTTGCATTCCATGGTTTATCATTACCGCCGGTGCGGGCTGGATGGCGGCATGGCGCGAGCGTTACGGTGCCGGGGCGCACGGCAGGGCTTATCATTTTTCGGTATTCCAGCATCTGGTTATTGCGGGTAAGGATACCTGGTTTTACGCGCGCATGCTGTTCTGGCCGCACCCGATTTTAATGGTCTATCCGCGTTGGCATGTGCATGGATTTGCCACACTGGATATTTTATATCCTATCACCGCCGCCTTGGTCGCGGTAATTTGTTTTGCAGTACAAAAACGATGTGGGCGCGGATTGTTCGCGGCGGTTGCCATCTACGGCATCATGATTTCTCCATCCCTGGGATTTGTTCCCTTTGCCGGCATGGCCGTCACGTTTGTGGCGGATCATTATTTTTATCTGGGTTGCATGAGCTTAATAGTGCTGCTGACTCAGGTGGGCGTGATCGCTTTGGAAAGCCTGCAATCTTCGGGGCAAAATATTCCGGTGGGCAGCACGCCGGCGGCCGCACCGGCGATCGCGGCCGCAGGTTCTAAAAACCCATTGGCGGTTGGAGTCGCCGCAGTCGTGCTGCTGGTACTGGGGGCGGTAAGTTATGCCCAATGTCTGAATTATGTTCCTCCCATTGAAATATGGCTGCATGAACTGAAGTATGATAAACAATGTTTTAAGGCCTATGAAACGCTGGCGCTGCATGACAAAGCCCATGGGCACATGGCACAGGAAATTGCCAATTGCCAGACCGCCCTGAAGCTGACGAAGGACAAGGATCCGCTGGCGAATTATCTGTTGGGGTCGTTGTATCTGGAAAAACTTCACCATGTGAAGCGGGCCATGAACTATTTCCGGGCCTCCTTGATGGTGGATTCGTATCAGGGCAAGGCCATTGTCAAATTGGCTTATTGCTATGAGCAGCAGGGAAACTGGACCATGGCGATACGGGACTTGCAGCGTGGCATACAATTGATGCGCGGCTCCAGCAGACTGTATCTGGCGTATGGGCTGGCGGAAAGCCATTTGGGTAATACACCCGTTGCCATCAAGGCGTACCGTGATGCTGTCGCATGCAATTCGCGCAATGCCGATGCGCGCTATAATTTGGCGGTCATGCTGGATAAATCCGGACACTGGAAGCAGGCTATGACGCTTTATCGGCAGGCCTTGCAGATCAATCCGCGCCTGGCGCAGGCGCATTATTTTTACGGTCGGGATTTATTGGCTCATGGCCACCCGAATCAGGCCGCAGAACAGTTTCGCACGGTTATTGCCTTAAGCCCCAATCATAAATCAGTGAATAAACTCCTGGCACAGGCGCTGCAGGCGGCCCGTCATTTACAGCAGCTTCATCCCGCCCCCCCTTGATTCACCCATTTGAGCCTGGGCATTTCAGCGGCATGGCACCCGGGCGGAAAAACTCAAGACAGGCTCCTCTAAAATAGATTTTCTAAATTCATAAAAGCCGCATAGAATGCTGTGCAGGATTACGCTTTTATCGGCGAAAGGAACGTTACAATCCCATGCCCACCCGCTTGTACAATACGTTGCATCATCAGCTTGAGGATTTTACCCCGCTGCATCCCGGCCCAGATCCGGCAGATCTCGTTTCCGGCAGCCGCATCGGCATTTATAGCTGCGGCCCCACGGTATATGACTATGCGCATATCGGGAATTTTCGAGCCTTTTTATTTGCTGATGTGCTGCGGCGCTATCTTGAATTGCGTGGCGCGCAGGTAACCCATGTCATGAACATGACGGATGTCGGTCACATGACCGAGGATCAACTGGCCGATGGCGCGGGCCGCGATAAGCTGGAAGTGGCTGTGGAAAAAATGAAGGAGACCAAAAAATCAGGCAAAGCCCTGATTGAAAATCCCAATGATCCATTTGCAGTGGCCGATTATTTTGCCCAGGCGTTTCTTCATGATGCCCGCCTGCTGGGATTAGCCGTGGTGGCGGATTATGACGCGGCCGCAACCGAAGAATCAAAAGAACAAATTATCCCGCGACCCACCCGGCATATTCCGGAATTTATTGACATGATCCAGTTGCTAATCAACCGTGGGCATGCGTATGTCGGTGCCGACGGTGTGGTTTATTATGATATTCGCAGCTTTTCCGCCTATGGCGAACTTTCCGGTAATTTTCTTGAACAGTTATCACACGGGGCCGGTGGCAGAACCAGCCAGCAGGCCGCCAAGAAGCATCCAGCGGATTTTTTCCTCTGGAAGCCGGACTCACATCACATCATGCGATGGCCCAGCCCGTGGGGCGACGGCTATCCAGGCTGGCATATTGAATGCAGTGTCATGTCGATGCGCGCCCTGGGGCCCACGTTTGATCTGCACACCGGTGGAGAAGATAATATTCATCCGCACCATGAATGTGAAATTGCACAATCGGAAGGGGCTACGGGTAAACCGTTTGTGAAATATTGGATGCACACGCGGCATTTAATGGTCAACGGCGAAAAAATGTCGAAATCTAAAGGGAATTTTTTTACCATTCGTGATCTTATGGCCAAGGGCTTTGATCCGGTGGTCATCCGGTGGGGGCTGATCAGCACACGCTACAGAGAACCGTTGAATTTCACCATTCAAAGTCTTTATGAAGCGGCTGCGGCAATCACAACCCTGCGGGATTTTTCAGAAAAATTAACGGCTGCGGTAGCGGCCGTGGATGAAGCCTCCGGCGACGGAGATTTTGCCGCGCCGGGTGGCGGTGCTAAGGCCGCGCATGATCCGATACTGGAGCCGGGTGATCGGCACATGCTGACGGAATTTAATTCCGCGATGGACGATGACCTGAACGTTTCCGGCGCATTGGCCGCGTTGTTCACCTGGGCCAATGCCCTGCATAAACAGAAAAATATCGCCTACCCCCAGGCCCGGTCAGCGTTGCATAGCCTTAAAAAGGTGGATCATGTGCTGGGGGTTATTTTTACGGTCTTGCAAGACGTGCCGGATGATACTAAGAGGCAAGTTAAGCAACTCATGGAGCAGCGCGTGGCGGCGCGGCAGCAGAAAGATTTCAGTGCCGGCGACTTGCTGCGGAAACAGATCATGTCGCTGGGGGTAGAAGTCAAAGACACCCCCGCAGGTTCAACGTGGCGTCCGCGGCTGGCCCCGGAAAAGCTTTCACAATAATTTTCTGCTCGTGCTCTGTCGCGCCTAAATATTAGGATTGACGGAGGGCCAGGGGGCTGTGGGCGCGAAGCGAGGAGGAAAGTGTATGGGAACATACATTGACGACGAGCGCCAAAGCTCACGGCCTCCTGGCCCCCGCCCTGCGGGTTGGCTGCAAACGCCCCATCTGCGGCGTCGTAACGGCTCAAGGGGTCTTCGGACCCGGTTTTCGCCGCTACTCCTTGCATCTGGAGCCTTTGCGGCCAATCAATCCTAATATTTAGGCGTGACAGAGCACTGTTATATTGCAATAATTGGCAAGGTGTGTTAAAGATTCATCTCCTTACGGCGGTTTTGGAAATTTGTCTCAGAGATCAGGCACACAGCAACGCTGGTTTTGCGCTTCGAGGTGATGGCTATGTCAATCCTGGACTGGATCATGCTGGCGGTGCCGGTATTGATTACCGCAATCATCGGCGTGAAAACCCAGAAATATACGCGTAGCGTTGCTGATTTTATGTCCGCCAGTCGCGTGGCTGGGCGTTACCTGGTGGCCACCGCCAGTAATGAAGCCGTCTTTGGAATTACCAATGTCATTGGCCAGTTCGAAATTTTCTTCGTTTCCGGTTTTGCGGCTTATAACTTTTGGATCTTAGCCAACAACGCAGTCTGGCTTTTTATCCTACTGTCCGGATTTATAATTTACCGGTACCGCGAAAGCCGGGTTATGACCCTGGGGCAGTTTTTTGAAATTCGATATTCGAAATCATTTCGCGTATTCGCCGGTTCGCTGGCATTTCTATCCGGGATTGTGGCCTACGGAATTTATCCGGCGGTGGGGGCGCGGTTCTTTATTTATTATTGCGGGTTGCCGCCGGTGGTGCATATATTGGGTCATGCAGTTCCCAGCTTTTTATTTATGATGGTGATTTTGCTGACGCCAGGCGTGGTATTGACGGCCATGGGAGGGCAGCTTACAGCCATGGTGGTTGACAGCCTGGCGGGTTTTATTTCCATGATATTTTATATCGTGGTGGTGGTGGTTCTGCTGATGACCTTCCATTGGTCGAGTGTAGCGCACAGCATGTTGCAGCGGCCCGCCGGCGAATCCATGTTCAATCCGTTTGATGAATCGAAAATTGGCAGCTTCAATTTCTGGTACATGGCGATTCAGATTTTTGGTTTCGCCTATGGCTGGCAAAGTCAGCAGGCCGGCTATGGTTTCCGGTCCGCAGCGATTAACGCCCATGAGCAGAAAATGGGGGCCATTCTAGGGCCTTGGCGCAATGAGGCCCGCACGCTGCTGCTGACCGTTACCGCTATGTGCGCCTTCTGTTTTCTGCATTATTCGCTCTATTCGGCGGGTGCGGGAAAAGTCATCGCCATTCTGCATTCTGTGCATAACCCCGCCATTCGCGCACAGCTGGTGGGGCCGGTGGCCTTGAGCCTCATGCTGCCAATCGGGGTAAAAGGAATGTTCGCCGCGATCATGCTCTTTGCGCAAATATCCACCGATGTTACCATGATGCACTCCTGGGGCAGCATATTTATTCAGGATGTCGTGGTGCCGCTGCGCAAGCGACCCATGGAAACTCGGCAGCATCTATTTGCCCTGCGAACGGCCGTGGTGGGCGTGGCGGTGTTCGCCTTTTTATTTAGCGCATTCTTCCCACAAACACAGTACATCATGATGTTCCTGGCCTTGGCCGCAGCCATCTTTTCCGGAGCCGGAGCCACGATCATTGGCGGCTTTTACTGGAAGCGCGGAACCGCCGCCGGGGCCTGGGGAGCAATGATCAGCGGTCTGCTGGTAACCATTGGCGGTTTTATTCTCCAACGATCATGGGAGCCGTATCTGTACCCCTGGCTGTTACACGATCATCCGCAATTGCTGCATAGTGTCGGCGGCGTGCTGGCGACCATTTCCGCGCATGTGCCGCAATTAAACTGGAGTATACGCCCGGATCGCTTTCCGTTTAACAGCAACTGGATCTGGTTTTTTTCAATTCTGACCGCGATCGGTTTTTATCTTGGCCTATCGATTATGACGTATCGACAGCCGTTTAATCTGGACCAGATGTTGCACCGGGGGCAATATGCCAGCCCGGAAGAGGCGGCGGCCAAGGCTTTAATCCCCAGGAAAATATCCCTCAAGGCCCTGATGGGCATTACGCAGGACTTCACAACCAGTGATCTGGCAATCTCGTGGAGTCTGTTTATCTACCGCTTTGGCTGGTTCCTGGCATTCGTTGTTATTGTGATATGGAATATTATCCATCCCTGGCCCACGCACTGGTGGGTGAACTTCAGTTATGTCGGCTATGTGTTTATTGAATTTTTCATCGGTGTTACCGTTACCGTCTGGTTTACCTGGGGCAGTATTCTTGATTTGAAAAAGCTTTTTGCCAGACTCAAAATCGTGCAGCGCAATGCTCTGGATGACGGCACGGTAGTAGGGCATCGCAATCTGGATGAAGTGGGGCTGGCGGCTATTGAAACTCGACCCCCTCCTGAAGTGGGTGACAAATAATGTCGGATCTGTTATTTGCCTACCGGGCCGTTGACGCAATTGGATTATAAAGCCCACGCGTAGTGCGGCTATCGCTTGCGTGCCTTTTACGTCTTTCTAATGCAGGCAAGATGCCCGCGGCACAACGGATTCAATCGCCGGTTTGCTTTCGGAAAGACGATAGGAATATACGGTGCTCTGCATCAAATAAAAAAGACCGACGCGATAATGCGACGGTCTTTATTGCTTTATTAAACTTCAGTCAGCCAGGATTATTCAAGCTTTATAGCTGCGGCGACGAGCACCGACCAGCAAGGCCAATCCACCAAGAGCAAAAAGCGCCACGGTAGCGGGTTCTGGTGTGGTAACCGTGGTGGTGCCCAAGTTTGTGGTCAAAAGACCGCCCGTTAGTGAAGAACTGGGGTCAAGTGTAAGAGCCAGTGAATTGGTAACAGTCAAGGTAGCGCTGGATCCCGTCAAATTCATGCCGGAGGAATTAAACGCAACGGAAGATGAGGGCATCATTGGATTACTGGCAGAGTTCATGGGAAGGCTGCCGGAGTCTTGTCGTCCAAGTAACACCAAAGCGGCGGAATATACCCAACCCTTTAAGTCCGCAGTTTGTAACGAGCTCGCATCGGTTGCCGTTACACCGCCGGAGGACTGCATCGATACAATACCGGTGCCGGATATTCCGCTGGCGGAAACCGCAAAGTTAATTGTATTGTTGCCGCTATTGGACGTGGAAACCGATGTCAGGTTGGTGGTTACTTGCGTCGATCCAATTTTCTCTAAAATGCCACCCCAGGAAAAGCCATCGAAAGTTCCTGGCAAAGCTGCGTAAGAGCCGGCACCAAGGATTGCGGATACGTCTGTGAATGCCTCGGTAGTTGAGCCACTGGGTGTGGTAATCTTCAGAGTAGGCGTAGCAAACGCGCTGGCACACCCAACCGTTGCTAATCCCATTGCCGCGATTCCGAACAGTGCTGACTTTCTCATAACCATCTCCAAAATAAAAGGATGAGATAATAACTTCAGATCATTGGCCGCTCATCGAACTACAACGGGCTGGATACCTATGATCACATTTTTACTTCTACATGCGACAGACTGAAATCATCTACATCGCTGCCTTGATGGAAACATGCCGAAAACAAGAATTTTCGCCTTAGTCTCTCCAAGACCTATATGGAATATAACCCGATAATAGCGCCATGTCAAGGAATAATTAACAAAATGTTAAAGTTTTTTGCAGGACAGCTTATACCGCTTGTTAATGAATAAAATTCGTATTTATGTATAAATATTTCGCCCGGTATCGCGCATGAAAAAGGCCGCCATGAATCATCATGGCGGCCTTTTATAAGTGTCTTGCTTAAGTTGCTATATCAGGCCCGCGATTTGTTGCGGCGTCCAACCGCCAGAAGGGCCAATCCACCAACCGCAAATAGCGCCAAAGTCGCTGGTTCCGGAGTGGTAACGGCGGTGTTGCTGATATTGGTGACCAAACTTCCTGACGTCAGCGAAGAAGTCGGGTTAAGAGCCAGTGTTATCTGATTGATAACAGTTAGCTCGCCACTGAATGCGGCCAAGTTGGCACCGGTCGAACTATAGTTGACCGATGAGGAGGTATTGCTGGGAGAGGTCATGGAATTAAATTCCATTGCTCCTGGATCCCGGGATGCCAAGACGGTGGGAATATTAGATGTCACGGAACTGTTGAAGTCCACCGTTTGATTGGAGGTTACGCTTGTTCCAATTGCCGTGCCTGATGCTTGCATTGACAGCGCGCTAGGATCGGAAATATTTTCTTCCGCAAGAAACATAATTGTTCCGTTAGATGAGCCGGTATTGCCATTGGTTACGGTGTTCAAAGTAAGCGTGAACTGGTTGGTTGCCGCATTTACCTGCATAAAACCACTGTCCCACGAGAAGCCGGCGAGCGGGGTCGCGCTGGCCGCGTAGAAATATGTGCCGGACGCGGATGCTACGAGCGTAGGAGTGGCGGTGTGGCTGCCCACAGTTACCTGCAACACGGGCGTGGCAAACGAATTGCCCGCAGATGCCGTTACCAAGCCCATTGCGGCGATTCCGAATAATGTTGCGGTCTTCATGGTGAGGTCTCCCATAAAAAAATAATGACACTTTCAGAGCAAAAGCGGTCTGTTGGCAACAACAGAAATGCACGCCCTTGCCTGCGATATATAAACCAAATATAAAGCGAGGCAAAAAACCGAAAACGCTTTCAGCCTTCACTATTTTTTAAGGGCCCCAGATTTTTCTGTCAAACCCTACACCTTCAGACCTACTCCAATAAGGGAGTATAACCCCCTCCAAGTTAATAGTCAAATGAAAGGCTAAAAAATCTTTAATTATTTTTCCGGATTTTCAAAATGGCCAATTTCAGCGACATTTACGCTCGTCACGACCCTGCATTTGCCCCATGTACAGGCACTCCCACTATTTCCCACTCCAAACCGCCATCGGTAACTCTTCGCCCGGGAGCCTGCCCAAGTCATGGCGGGGAATGGCGTGCCTTTTTTTGCCCATCTGCGGCGCACCTGTACCATCGTGTTGAGGTCCGCTTCCGTCGCGACGATTTGTAGAGCACCGGATGATAATCCGGTGGTTGATCCAGTGCCGCCAATCAACCACCGGGTTATCACCACGGTGCTATTTCGGCCATGCCCGGAAATATTGCCACGCCCCTTCACCACAGCCCTGAAATCCAATTGGACTGTCTTTTGCCAAACCGCTACACTAACTGACTTGTTTTGGTGGAGTTGTACCTGTGATTTCAGAAGTGCGTGGTCAGTTGAATGTTAATCCGCAGCAGCATTATGCCATTATCACCGCTGAATTTAACGGCTTAATTACCGCCCGCCTGGCCGACGGCGCGGTCGAAGCCCTTTTACGCCATGGCGCAACCGACCCGCAGATTACCAAAATCTGGGTGCCGGGCAGTTTTGAAATACCCACCGTCGCCAATCGGTTGGCCAAAAGTGGGAAATTTACCGCCATTATTTGCCTGGGCTGCATCATCCGCGGCCAGACCGCCCACTTTGATCACGTCGCCCAACAAGTCGCCCGCGGGATTGCGGAAATCGGGCCGGCCACCGGCATTCCCACCATTTTTGGTATTATCACCGCCGATACTGTGGAACAGGCCATGGATCGCGCGGGCTTAAAAATGGGCAACACCGGCTGGAACGCCGCCTGCGCTGCCATGGAAATGTCCGATGTGCTTCAACAAGTTCCGCCGGCAGCAAACATATAACAGGAAATCATGTGAATATAACCAATCAAAAGCGATCCGCATCCCGCCGCATTGCCCTGCAGGCCATTTATCAGGCGGAGGTGCAGGGGGATGCTTTCATCGCCCAAATGCTCCCCACGTTTATCAGTCAGGCCACCGATGATAACGACGTGCGGCAACTTGCCACACGGATGGCCTGCGGAGCCTGGGACTATCGCAACGACGCCGATCAATGGGCGTCCCGGCTGATCCCCCGCTGGACTATTACCCGTCTGGCGGCAGTAGATCGCAATATCCTGCGCCTGGCGCTATGGGAACTCACGCATGAGTTTAATACGCCCGGCAAGGTGGTGGTGGATGAGGCGATTAACATGGCCAAAGAATATTCCACCGAAGACAGTTCTGGTTTCATTAATGGTGTACTGGATGCGGCGATGAAGCAGCATAATCTGCTGACGGACGAGCGGGAATAATCGCGTGGATTCCCAGGCCGCGTCAGGACGGCACGGCGCTCCATCCAATGCACTCGTCAGCATTTTCGAGGTAGAAGATTATTCCCGGGCAGTGCGTCGTGGCGGAAACGCTGTGCCGCTGTCCTATTTTTTGGAGGAATTTTAAGCTGTGAAATCACCAGAAAATCGCGGGTCCACAACGGAAGGCGTCGGGGTTTCACCTTCGCTTGGCCCGGTTATGGAATATGAACAGATGGCCGCTCACGCCACGCTCTTCGGGCGCGAAGTGTGGCGGCTGGCGGGGTTGGCAATTCTGATTGGCGCGGTGGCCGCAATGGCTGCCATCGCGCTATTACGCTTAATCGGCCTGCTGACCAATCTCTGTTTTTACGGTCGATTCTCGTTTTCCTTTGCCGATCCGACATCCGCGCATCTGGGAGTATGGATTATCGCCGTGCCCATTGCGGGCGCTGTGGTTGTGGGACTTATGGCTCGCTTCGGCCATGCGGGCATCCGGGGTCATGGCATTCCCGAAGCCATGGAAACCATTCTGACCAATCAAAGCCGCATCCCCAAGCGGATCACGTTGTTAAAACCACTTTCCGCCGCCATCAGCATCGGCACCGGCGGCCCGTTCGGTGCCGAGGGACCGATCATTGCAACCGGCGGAGCATTTGGATCCCTGGTGGGACAAATACTGCATACCACAGCGGATGAACGCAAAATTCTGCTTTCCGCCGGCGCGGCCGCGGGCATGGCGGCCACATTCGGCTCGCCGGTGTCAGCTGTATTGCTGGCGGTGGAATTGCTGTTATTTGAATTTCGCGCCCGATCTCTGGTCCCCGTAGCGTTAGCCAGTGCCACCGCCGCCGGTTTGCGGATCATATTCATGGGTGATAAACCCATTTTCGCGATGCCCAATGTAGGCCCGGCGGAACACTGGTCGCTGATGATTTATGCCATCATTGGCTTATTTGCCGGCGTGGCCGCGGCCGGTGTGACACGCCTGCTGTATCTGGTGGAAGATGGCTTTGAAAAATACAGCCATGTGCATTGGATGTGGTGGCCTGCAATGGGTGCCGTCGTCGTCGGCGTTTGCGGATACTTTGATAATCACACCATGGGGGTTGGATATGACAATATCTCGCACCTGCTGACCGGAGGCATGGCCCTTAAAGCCATTTTAATGCTTTTAATTCTGAAATGGATTTCATGGACCGTGGCGCTGGGCAGCGGCACCTCGGGCGGTACGCTGGCACCCTTGTTCACACTGGGCAGTGCTTTGGGGCTGTTATTGGGCATGGCGGCGGTGCATCTATTTCCTGATGCGGGCGTGGATGTCCGCGTGGCCGCACTGGTGGGCATGGCCGCACTATTTACCGGTGCGTCAAGGGCTTTGCTTACCTCCATGGTTTTTGCGTTTGAAACCACCATGCAGCCGCACGGATTACTGCCGCTTCTGGCCGGCTGCACCACGGCATTTCTGGTTTCCTGCCTGCTGATGCGCGATACCATTATGACCGAAAAAATCGCCCGCCGGGGCATCCGCGTGCAGACGGAATACTCCACAGATTTTTTGGATCGTCTTTTCGTGCGCGATGCTTATACCCGGCAGGCCGTATGCCTGGACGCCTCAAAATCCATCGCGGAAACGCGCGAGATTATTTATGCGAAATGGTCGGTACTGCGCCACCACGAATTTCCCGTGATCGACGATGAGCAAAAACTTATCGGCGTGCTGTCTTATCGTGAAATTCTCGACACGCGCGAAAATCCGACAGGCACGGTGCGGAATTTAATCAAACGCCAAGCCGTGATCATTGAGCCGGACAGCCCGTTGCGGCTGGCGGATAATCTCATGTCGCGCTATAACATAGGCCACCTGATTGTTACCGAACCTGAGAATCCGAATCACGTAATCGGTGTGATCACAAGAACCGATCTACTGTCAGCCCATCGACGGTTAAGCTGAAGTATCTGGCGGAAGACTCATACCCAGGAGCATAATATGCAGTCTCCACGACACGCGGCTTTCATTTTCCTTGCGGCATCGCTGGCACCTTTGGGCGTGGCTCACTGCCAAGGATCGCCAGGAATAGTTTCCGCGCGGGCAACCGCGATCCTGAACCATTGCGACGCTAACTTGGCAAAGTTGCGATTGATGACGCTGTCCGTTTACGCAAGACAATCCGAGCAAGCCACAGCGAGAATTACGGAACTTGCCGCGGAAAATGTCTTACTCTCCCGTGCGGCCAACGGGAATGAGAGCCTGCGATTTTCCGACTATCCTATCGCAAGCCTTGTGAATCCGCGACCCACCGGCGGAAGGCGAAATTTCCATTGTGTCTGGAATCGGAATGGGACTGTGGAGGCCTTTCGGGCTGCACACCGGCTGCAGGAAGTGTCATTCTCGCATCGGCGGAGTTTCTTCCGTCGAGAACTTTGCATCGGCGGGGGCGGGGCCATAGCGCCGGTGCTGGGCATATTCTTTGGCGGCATGCGGCGGGTCACCAACGTGATCCGTCGATCATCCAAGGTGATCCACATATCCCGCAAGATCGTAAAGATCGGGAAGTACGTGTGCCTGCATGTGCGTGCCTCGGGATCCTCGGGGAAATATTCGCTATGGATCGCCCCCGGCTTCGGCTATGCGATTGTGAGAGCGGTGGTGCGGAAAGAACCAGGCGATGAATTTCTGGGACGCAAACTCGGATCCAAGCCCCATGCGGTACCGAAGGGCTTGCATCTGCCCCCGGAGATCACGCAACGCGAGGTCTCGTTTCAGTTCGTGCTGGACCAAGTTAAGCTGACTGAAAAATCCGGAGCGTGGCTGCCCCAGCGTTTTCGAAGCCAAATGCGGATCAGGTATGTCGGCGGCATTACGGACACAACCGTACTTTATGGGGACGTTAAAAAGGTATCCCCGACCTGCAACAATCACTCCCCTGAGCTCAAGCTTAATATTCCCAATGGAACGCCGGTCTGGAACGAGGACCGTCCCACGATCCAATACATCTGGAAAAATG
>JAKBCC010000059.1 GCA_021808105.1 Planctomycetota bacterium | reverse complement strand
ATGTGACGAAAAAGGTACCTGACACCTTTTTTTAAGGAGCACCGTGGTGGTAACCCGGTGGTTGGTTCGCGGCACTGAGTCAACCACCGGATTACCATCCGGTGCTCCGGTGAGGTCCCCATCGTTCCCCGATTTTTATTCATCACGCATTATTCACGGCCCAAGCCGACACCCGTCACTGTCCCCTGTAACCTTAACCTCATCCAACCCGGTGGTTGGGTGGGCTTAAAAGCTTACCGCGACGCCGGCCATGACGGTTTGGGCGAATTGGCGGTGGTCGCCGACTTGGGTTTCATAGTTTACAAATAGTGATATCTGCTGATTGATATACCCGCTGGCTCCTAAGCCCAGTAAGGCTGAATCTCTGGATGGGCCGGCGGTGTTATAGATAAAGTTTCCGCCGCCTAATTGGGTGAAGCTGGCGTTGATGTTTCTTGAGGAATTGAGAAACTCATGCTGCCAGAAGGCGTTGAAGTTGATGCTGATGGGTAGTGGATTGTTTTCTGGAGCAAAGCTGTACAGCGCCTGCATACCCAGTAACGACCTTAGTGAATCAGCATGTTGCTTGGCAACCGTTAGATCAAAGGGACTGCCGGTTTCATGGAAGCCGGACATATTGATTTGCGTAAAGCCTGCACCCACAGCCGGGCCGGCTTGGAAGCCTCTGGCTAATGGCAGGTAATAACCTACCAGAGCATTGGCATCATATTCATTAGAATCCGGCTCGCCGGTGGCAATGCTGCTGGAACCGGGCATATTAACGCTACGATTAATCTGGTAGCTGTTGTAGGTATAGGACATTAAGCCATCGGCATAAAAGCCGCCCTGCTTATAGCCAACAAATACACCGGGAGTATAACTGCTGGAGCGCTGGCGACTGCCGACATTATCCATGGTGCCGCCGGTATAGCCCCAGTTAAATAAGCCGCCAATGACCAAATTACGATTCAGGCGATAATCCAGCCCTGCCATGACACTGCCGGTGGTAAAGTGCTGGGTAGGGGTATTATTCTGCTGCAATTGATCGACAGTAATGGTGCCAAGCACAAAACCCGATAGATTGCTTAACGGGCTTTCCTGCGATGGTACAATTGGCCCCACGCCGGGCATGCCCACCAACTGCGGGCTGTTATCCATGTAGGCTACAGAATTCTGCGCCTGCTGCTGCGCGGCGGCCAGGGCCGCATCCATGGAGACGGCAAAAGGATCCTGATCATTGGTTTTCAACATCGTCAGGCCCGAGGTATTAAAGCCGCCACTGTCAAAGGCGTTCTGCACCTGATTAAATACCTGCTGCGCCATGAACGTATTGTTCTGGATGGATTGCTGGGGCAACTCGGAATACGCCTGCGGCGTAAGCATGTTAAGAAGCACCGCGATATCCCCTGCAGGTTGCAGGCTCAAATTTGCCAAAGCATTCTGCATTTCCAAAGATACTGCACTATCGGACGGATTGGCGTACAGATCAATATATTGAGCCACCGCCCTCTCATTTGGTGTCTGGGCGAACGGCAAAAATAGCGTCTGAACTGTGACGACCTGATTTCCCGACGGGTCCCGTTCAAAATAGTTAAGGTCTCGATTGCCTGCATTAGGGTTGATGCGTAACCATCCAGAGCCGTATGTCGAACCACCGTTCTCAATCGGGGTCGCCAGGGTGGTGTCGGCGGCGGTTACTCCAACATTGGTGCCAGTGGAGCTGATTACCGTATAAGAGTCAAAATCCGCAGGACGAAAGTTTGCGCCCGATGCGGATGAGAAAACAAGATTCAGCGTTCCGTTAAGGCTTACAGAGTTTGCGCCAACCGCCAATGAATCATAGTTATTTGTCGTCGGCCTTCCCATCACCATGAGGTTCAGGGTGGATGCGGCGTCCTGTGAATAACCGCCCAGCACGATCGCCTCGCTTGTTGCGGCCGTTGAAAGCGTTTGCTTTCCAAAGTCGTAGCTGTTAATTGTGTCAACTGTCGAACCGGCAACCGTCATCGCACCGGTACCAAAAGCACTTGGGGTTGCCGCCACAACGGTCACGCCGTTGATCACCTGTGTGCCGCCGGAGTAGCTGTTGCTGATATGTGGATCGAGAATCAAAACACTGCCTGGCGCGGAAGCGGTCACGGTCAATGTCCCCGCTCCGGAGATCGCACCGGACCATGTTCCCGTGTAGCCATCCGCGTCGATGGTGGCACCTCCGCTACTGAACTGCAAATCATTGCTGATATTGATGCCGTTCGCGGCATATTGCAGTATATCTCCCGGCCCGGTCAGCACCACCGATCCGGTTCCGAACGGACTACCGCTGGTGAAGCTAAACGTCTGCCCCGCACCATTTTGCTGCCACGCCAAGGCGGGCAAACTTAGCGGAATAGAACTAATGTTTGAGTTGCCGAATATCAGACTGGGAACAAAAGTTGCGCCATTACTAATCGGGACTACATCCAGCGTAAAATTTAATGTCAGGTCGTTCCCGGTGGCTACGCCATTTCCCGTGGATCCTAAATCCAGCGTGTTGCCACTTGGGGAATCACCATTGAAGAAACTCTGTGCCGCGGAAAATGTCGCCGAATTAAGCTCTACCAATGAGGCGCCATTTTGATCTATCGAAAATGTCACAAGGCCCGAACCTGTGGCCGACGCGCCTAACAGCCTGACCAATAAATGTTGTTGTGTTTGGGTCACGCTCGCGAGATTAACACTCCAATCGGTTTCACTGTGGTAAATTGCGCCTGCTCCCGTGGTCATGTTGCTGAAACCCAGTGTTACCAGACCAAGCATGTTGCTGCTGGCAGGCAACTCCGTGCCGAATGCCGAAGATTGGACGTTGCCGACCGCGGCAATGTTGTGGAGGCTACCCTGGGAATCGGCAAACGCCTCGGCGCTGACAGAATTCCCGGCAATCACTGGGGCGCTGGCTTGGGAAATTATGCTTAGATTGGCCCCTGTGCCTGACGAAGCCGTGGTCGTCACCACGCCCGCATTGCCGAAACTGCTGGCGTTCGCAAGGGATAATCCGTTTAGGCCCCCGGAGGCAGCAACACCCCCCGCAGCCGTTGCCGAAACATTGGCGGAACCACCTCCCGTTGAGGTACCGGTTGCCATTGCCGTGGCGTTTCCGCCATTGCCTCCGGGATCCCCGGCTGCGCCGCTTCCACCATTACCACCCGTCGCCGTCGCGGAGACGGTCACTGCGTTAGGGCCTGCATTTTCTCCGTTTGCAGTAGCTGTGGCTGACCCGCCGCTTCCCCTATTTCCGCTACTACCCGCAGAGGGGTTGATGGAACCGCCATTGGAACCAATGGCATCAGCCGTCGCACTAACCGAACTATGGCCGAGGGAGGGATTCGTTGAAACCGCAGTTGCGCTCGCCGCGGCGTTTCCACCGGTTCCAGCACTCGCCTGCGACGGCACGAAAGCATAACCTCCGGAGGAGCCCCCCACCGCTGGACTATTGTCGGCCTCGGCAGCAGCTTGAATATTGGTTGGCGCGGTTAGCGTAATTTCAGCATTTGCCGCACCAGCCGCGCCGCCTAAGCCCACTCCGCCAGAAATCATCCCCCCCGATCCGGCGGTTGCGGATGAATACCCCACAAGGGTTGATGGCACACCATCGCTGGGTTGCGGAGCGACGTTAAGGTTCAAGTCCAACGTGGATGACGCATTACCGCCAGCCCCGGCGGTGCCGGCTTCGGCACTTCCACCTTGTCCACCACCTGCAAATTGAGTGAGGATCAGTTTACCGCTAGTGTCACCGGCTATCGCATTATTCAAATCGCCGACGGTCGTGGAAAGCGTGGAGCTCGCCCCATTTCCGCCGTTCCCCTCCAGAGGCACAAACCCACCGTTACCTCCGTTGCCTCCAATTTGCGTCACGGTTACCGATACATTGCCACCGCCCGAGGAATATCCCGATCCCGCGGCGGCTGCGCTACCGCCTTGGCCAGCCGGTGTGTCATACGCCACGCCGGCACCGCCACTGCCGCCGGTGGCGGTCGATGAAATACTCATCGCGCCCGGGCCGGAATTGGAGCCACTTGCCCGCGCGATCGCGTCTCCGCCGGCACCGCCTGCGCCAACGAGATTGTAGGCGGCTCTATAACCTGCGCTTCCTCCGTTTACGCCCCGCGCAAATGCGGTGGCGGATATCGCACTATCTGTGGCGTTGGTCCCGGTCGAAAACGCCGTCGCTGTCGCCGTTGCCGGTCCTCCGCTCCCACCCACTGCCGTCTGACCCTGATCACCACCGCCGGAGGGTGCGGTCGCATTTGCCACCGCGCTAATCTGGATTGCGGTCGGTGCGACGACATTCACTGCCGCCGTAGCGCTGCCAACTGAACCGCCGTTCCCGTAATCGTCGCCGCCCCCGTTGCCAGCGGTCGCGGTGGCATTCGCGATTAAAAGCGAGGGAACCAATCCATCCTGCAGCGGGTTGCTGTTGAGGTTGAAATTGAGGATCGAAGAAGCAGTGCCGCTGGCACCAGTCGTCGACTGCTCGGTACTCCTCAGTGCGTTGCCGCCACTTCCCGAAATGGCGGTCTGGTTAAACGTTAAAATGCCGGTTGTTCCCCCGTTGACCGCGTTAGCGGTCCCGCCGACCAGCGTGGATAGCGACGAATTCGCGCCGTCGCCCCCCAAGGCACCTGTTAGGCCCGTACCACCATTTCCACCAGTTTGAGTTACATCTACCGTCACGTCGCCACCGCCCGTGGATACGCCGTTCCCCGACGCATTCGCCAAGCCTCCATTCCCACCGCTATTAGAGTTGCCGATTCCGGAACCTCCGTAACCTCCAACTGCGTATGCAGTTACGTTCACCGCGTTAGGCCCAATATTCGAACCGCTGCTCGTAACCATTGCCTCACCGCCGTTCCCACCGTTACCGGTTTCGCTCGCTCCACCATTGCTGGCAACTGCGGATGCATTAACATCGACGGCGGAATGACCCGCAAGGGCCGACGTGGATGATCCCTCAGCGATGGCCGTCGCAAGATTACCATTGGTAGTGCTAAAACCGTGGCCACTGGCTATTTGAACAGTACCGGAAGAACCCGCTATGGCGTTGACTTGCAGGTTCGTTGCCGCGGTGACGTTCGCCTCAGCGTAGGCGGTGCCGGCGCTCGCGCCGACATTCTGGCCTAGCGCCGACCCACCACCGCCCTCGACTGCCGAGGATGTCACGATCAGCGCGCTGGGCACCATATTTCCCACAGCGGGATTGCTATTGAAATTAATATCCAAGGTGGATGTGGCATTTCCTGCAACACCGGCCTGGGCCTCAAGCCCATAACCACCGCTGCCACCAATCGCATCCTGGGTCAAAGTCAGAATACCCGCCGTTGCACCATATATCGCGTTATTTGATCCTCCAAGAGTGGTCGATAAGGTTGAATCCGCGCCGTTACCGCCGCCGTTGGCGAAATAGGGTTGGATCTGGCCAGTTGCGCCACTTCCACCAACCTGTTTCAGACTGATAGTCACAGCACCGCCGCCGGTTGAAACTCCGGACACAGTGCCAAGGATGGTGCTCATGCCGCCATTACCGCCCACTCCCATGGTATCAGCACCGTTTCCACTGCTCCCTCCATTTCCCCCGTTTCCTCCCTGCGCCAAAATGCTAATGTTTATCCCCGCTGTTCCGGTTGAGACGGCGGTGATACCGTCGACAATTGCATCACCCCCCTGTCCGCCATTACCGCTTGTTCCGGTGGATACTCCCTCAATGCCACCCCCACTACCGCCATCGCCACCAATCGTAACGATCCCCACAGTCACACCGATACCGTAGGCCCCAACTGACGCCACCGTGGCACCACCCCCGTTACCTCCATTGCCGCCGGAGTTCGTGGATCCAAAAGCCACGGCACCGTTGCCGCCGGTGCCTCCGGTCGCATATCCTGCGGCGGATGCCAAAATTGACAACGGGGCGGTATTGGACCCGGTGAAAATGGTGACCGCGGCGTTTCCGCCAGCCCCACCGTTCCCGCCATTTCCAACGATGGGATAATGGTACCCGTAGCCCCCTGAACCACCGGTAGCCCTCGCTGTATTAATCGCATCTGTATTCCCCGACGCATTGGCGATGGCGCTGCCGCCGGCACCGCCGTCGGGATTGGTGGCCGTACCCGAAACGCCAACGACACCAATCTGCGTTACGGTTGCCGCTGGGGCAACGGCACCCGCAATAGCTATCGCGCCGGCCATGGATAACATGAAGATGCGGCTTCGCTCAAAGTTAGTGGGGCGTAACCCAGCCCGATTGCCTGATTGAATGGGTCTATCCGCAGTGCAAACTGAAAGTTTTTGGCGAAGAATCATAGAAAAATTCCTCCACGTGCGATGTGACAATCGCGCCGCGACTGTCCATCAAATTTGTACTGATATCTCAGACGCCAAGCTTCCACGACCACCAAAGTTTTTCACCTTTCGCAAACCTGGCCCGAACAAGACTCATCAGGCCACCCCACCTCGATGGTACTTAATCCATGCCGATGGCAACTTAGGTTTTTAGGTCATCCCGATGCCAAACTCTCTATCCCATTCCGAAAAAATCTAAACCTGCGACAGGGAATTGACGTTAATGTATTGAAAATGCAAAGTCAAGAAAAAAGCTGGATATTTCATCTCTTGTGGAAATTCCTGCATGGCCTGGCGCAATTCGGGACCAGCCTGTGGGTGCGGCGCTCGCGAAATCACTCAGAGAAATGCGGTGAATTCCTCGTAACAGCCCGATTGCTCGCAGCCATAACGGGCGAACTGAGATTCCGCGACTTTTCGGCACCGTAATCGATGATATTCTGGGATTGATATTTAACGAGATTGCTACCCTACTTGCCCCGTCAGCGGCGGCATTCCAGACGGGTTCGTACCATTGTCGCCCCCGCGTGCAAGAATGTTCGAGCCATTGTTCAGCAAATGTTTTATCGGATGTATGCGAATGAATTATAGGATGTCCGGTCTGGAAAATTGATTTGCCTTTCCAAGGTAGCCCCTTGGATCTCCCCGGTAGCGGATTTCCCACACCGCTGCCGGGCTGAAAACTCCGCAACAACGGCGAGCCATAGCTGCGGCGCACCCAATCTTCCATTATTTTATAACACGCCAAGCACTCGCAGCCAATAACGGTTAAAAGCTTACCGCGACGCCGGCCATGACGGTTTGGGCGAATTGGCGGTGATCACCGATTTGGGTTTCATAGTTTTGAAAAAAAACCGCCGGGGGCTCCGGCGGTTTTCGTTGGTTTTTTTAAAGTTTTTTTTCGGGTGCTGCACGCCTTACGTAGCGGCGGCGGCCACGGGTTTGGCGGAGGCTCGTGTTTTGTTTTTGGCGATGTCCACGAGTTGCACCACGGCAATGTCACCGGCGTCACCAATGCGCCATTTGGCGGTTTTGATAATGCGGGTGTAGCCACCGTGACGGTCGGCGTAGACGGGGGCAATATCCTTGAAAAGCTTCTGGACCACGCTGTCATCCAGGAGCATATCGGTATCCTTGGGGTCGGCCATGAGCCGATCACGCAGGCGGGAAATTACCAGCCGACGGGCGGCGAGGGTGTTTTTCTTGGCCAGGGTAATAATAGGTTCAATAAACCGCACCAATTCCTTGGCTTTGGGCAAGGTGGTTTCAACCTGTCCGTGCTCAAACAGGGATTGAGCCAGGTTGCGTAACATGGCCTTGCGGTGAGCCGCGGTACGGGAAAGTCTTCGTCCAACAACACGATGACGCATGGAGATATCCTCGCGTATAAGGCGGCTGAAAATAATCAGGCCGCGGATTAACAAACAAAATCAACCCTTGCTTCAAGAAGCCTTATCGCCGGCCGCTTGAGCTTCGGGTACCTCTTCTTCCTCATCAGGCACCTGCATACCCAGCGAGAATCCCATTTCCTGGAGCTTGCGTTTGATTTCCCGCAGGCTGGTTTTGCCAAAGCTGCGGACTTTCATCAGTTCGCCTTCGGTCAGACGCACCAGATCACCGATGGTATGAATTTTTGCCGATTCCAGACAGTTGCTGGCTCGCACGGACAATTCCATCGTCGACAGGGGCTGATCCAGTTTGCCTTTGAGTTCATCATTAAGTTCAATGGGGGTGGTGGGCTGGTCCACTTCCATCGGAGCGTCAATTTCCTCACCCAAGTCCAGGTGAAGCAGGAACGCATTGAGATGTTTACGAAGAATCTTAGCCGCTTCAACCAGCGCTAATTCCGGAGAAATGGTTCCATTGGTCCAGATTTCCAGCAGCAGACGGTCATAATTGGTTTTCTGGCCCACGCGCGTGTCTTCGGTTTTGTACCGCACGCGGGTAACCGGGGAATAGATTGAATCAATCGGGATTACGCCGATGATCTGCTCTTCCGGTGTATTTTCCGAGGCGGTGACAAATCCCCGGCCTTTGCGGATTTCCAGTTCCATATCAAAACTGGTATCGGCATTCAGGGTGGCCAGGACCAGGTCTTTGTTATGCACGGTCAAGGCGGGATCGCCTTTTAGATCGCTGGCGGTAACAGTGCCCGGTCCATTTTTCTGGACGCTTAAGGTCTTGGGAATATCCCCTTCCAGCGATACCACCAGTCCCTTGACGTTGAGAATAATATCGGTAACGTCTTCCACCACGCCGGGAAGTTGGGCAAACTCATGTTCGGCTCCGGCAATGCGCACGGAAACCGCGGCCGCACCTTCCAGCGAGCTAAGCAAAATACGCCGCAGGGAATTGCCAACGGTGGTTCCGAAACCGCGTTCAAACGGCTCAACGATAAATTTTCCGTAGGTGTTTGAGACAATGGAATTATCAATTTCAACTTTGGTCGGAAGTTCCAGACCACGCCAACGCATTCGCATAAAAGATCTCCTGACTGAATATTCCGCAGGATTATCGCCACAAGGCATCTGTCACAGCGGAACAAATTACATTTTATTTTTTTTGCCGCCCTGAATCTCCGTTACATCGGAATTTTCCAGAGGCGGACAAGCCAAATTGCCCACATACCAAGCTGACCATCCGCACCGGTAACGGCCCGGACATCATCAGACGCGGCGCTTTTTCGGCGGGCGGCAACCATTGTGCGGCAGCGGCGTGTTGTCCTCAATGGAGGTAATTTTCAAACCGCTGTTCTGCAAGGCTGTGATGGCCGATTCTCGGCCGGACCCCGGCCCTTTAACCCGCACTTCAATTTCCTGCACGCCGAATTTCTTGGCTTTAGTAGCACAGTTTTCCGCAGCGCGGGTGGCGGCGAACGGGGTGCTTTTGCGAGCACCCTTGAAGCCGACGGTACCGGCGGAATCCCATGCCAGCGTTTCGCCATTCACATCGGTGATGGTGACTTGTGTGTTGTTAAAGCTGGCTTTCACGTGGGCGATTCCCCGGCCCACATTTTTGCGTACTTTTTTCTTACCCGTTTTTGCCATGTTATAACCTCAATGATTGAAAACTTTCGTCGGACATTGCGCCGCATCCGCGGTGCAAGTTCCGGGCGATATTAGCCGTGGAGTTCCTTAACACCCTTCTTACCGGCAACCGTCTTGCGCGGCCCTTTGCGGGTCCGGGCGTTGGAGCGGGTGCGCTGCCCGCGGGTGGGCAGGCTGCGCCGATGGCGCGACCCGCGATAGCACTGCACATCTTTGAGTCGGGCAATGTTCTGCTGCACCTGACGGCGCAGGGAACCTTCCACGACAAAGCTGCGGTCAATGATATTACTGATCCGGGCGACTTCATCTTCGGTAAGCTCTTTGGCCCGCTTCTGCGGATCAATGTTGGCTTCTTTGAGAATACCCATGGCATTGACCGGTCCAACGCCATACACATATCGCAAGCTGATGCGAACTGGTTTGTCCAGCGGAATATCCACACCGGAAATACGGGGCATACAAACTCCTCAACAGGCTTTCTGGTTTCTGACACAGGCCGCCTTCAGCACCCCCACATGGCCGAGGCCGCGCGGAAGTTCTAAGTTAGCCTGCTGAACATGCACACTTAACCCTGCCGCTGCTTATGCCGCGGGTCAGCCTTACAAATTACGCGCAACACGCCATTTCGGCGTACCACGACGCAATGTTCACAAATTCTCTTAACGCTAGAACGCACTTTCATCACGTGCTCCAAACTCGCTTCCACCCGGTGGAACTCTCCAGCCGAGGGGCAAACTCTTTACTATACCAAAAATCTTGAATTAATCCAGTGCTCTCAAGTTATTAATCACCCGGGGTGGCCATTTTTTCGTGACCGTCGGAATCACCGCGATCCCCCGGCAAAGCCGGGGGCCATCTGGGAAGCGGGTCAATTCCGCGTGATAATTCGCCCCCGATTCAGATCATAGGGCGACATTTCAACCGTGACTTTATCTCCGGGGAGTATTCGGATGTAGTTCACCCGCATCTTCCCGGATATGTGCGCCAGAAGCACATGTCCGTTTTCGAGCTTCACGCGAAACATCGCGTTCGGCAGGGCCTCTGTTACCAGGGCCTCCAAGCGTATGGCGTCTTCCTTAGGCATTCGTTTCCTCAGCAAACCTTACAGTGTCGTCGATTAGTTCCCATCTGTCAAGACTTCACAGCCGCCAGGCGTCACCGCCAGCGTATGTTCCACATGCGCCGCAGCCCCGGCGTCTTTACTGACCACGGTCCAGCCGTCATCCAGAACCACCACCTGGTCGCTGCCGGCAATGACCATGGGTTCCACCGCCAGTACCATGCCAACCTGCAGATAAAAATCGCTATGCCGCTCGAATTCGCGGGAGGTAAAATTCGGCACTTTGGGGTCTTCGTGCATCCGCCGACCAATACCATGCCCGACAAATTCGCGGACACAGGAAAATCCGTTAGATTCCACATGGGCCTGCATCTTCCGAGCCACTGCGGACCAGGGGACGCCGGGCCGGATGGAATCGATGGCAAGTTGCAGCGTCTCTTCCGCCACACGGATGAGTTTTATATTCGTTGGTGAGGGTGTGCCGACACCGACGGTAATGGCTGAATCGCCACACCAGCCGTTCAGGCGAATGCCGCAATCCACACTCACGACATCGCCGTCCGCCAAAGCTCGCGAACCAGGAATTCCATGCACCACTTCTTCATTAACGCTGATACACGTATTACCGGGAAAGCCTTTTCCCACTTCATACGTGGGGTAATACTTAAAAAGCCCTTCAGCACCGGCAGCGGTAAAGGTTTCAAACGCGATCTGATCTATTTCCTGCGTGGTTACGCCGGGGCGCACAGATTCTCTGCAGCGCGAAAGTGTTTGCCGCACCACGCGGCCGGCCGCCCGCATCTGGTCGATTTCACTTCGGGATTTTAAGGTTATCTTCATTGCTGTATTCTCATGGAAGCCACGCGGCAATCGGTCGCATTATAGTTTTGTCTACCGCTTTTTTGCGGCATGTCCGCGAATCAGCTCCAGCACAGTGGCGGTGACATCATTGGGTGCGCCGGCGGCATCCAGCGTTACCAGAATTCCGCGGTTCGTGTAAAAATCCACCAGAGGTTCCACACTAAGCCGATACGTCTTGATTCTTTCACGCACCACTTCGGGCTGATCATCCGGGCGCGTTACCAGAGCCTGACCATCCTGATCACATAATCCGGCAACCTCCGGGGGCATGGTGTCCAGATGGTAAACCGAGCCACACACCGGACATACACGCCGGCCTTCAAAGCGGCGGCTTAGCACATTTTCATTGAGAACAAAATTAACCACCAGATCCAGCGGCCTGTGGATGGAATCCAAAAAGCCTGCCAGATCCGCAGCCTGCACCAGGGTGCGTGGAAAACCGTCCAGGACAAATCCGCCATGAATGCGGGCCACCCGGTCTTCCATGACCCGGATCATCAGATCGTCGGGCACCAGTTTTCCGCGATCAATAAAATCCCGAATTTTCAGGCCTAAGGGTGTGCCGGCCGATTTTTCCGATCGGAGAATATCCCCGCTGGATAAATGGGCTATTTTCATCCGGTGCGCAATACGGATGGCTTGCGTGCCTTTGCCCGCCCCAGGGGGTCCCAGCAAGGCCAGTCTCATGCGGCTGACCCTTTAATGTTTTTCTGCCCCGGTAAATTTTTGCCAGTTCCAGTTGCGGTAGTTCCGGAAGGTGGCTTGCGCGGTTTGCGGGTAGCCGGCCCAATTCCGTCCTGGCCGCCATCCAGTAATCCGCCGTAATTGCGCATCACCAAATTCGCTTCTATGCGATAGATAAAGTCCAGAAGCACACTCACCACAATCAACAGCCCGGTTCCCCCGAGAAACTGCGTAATCATAAAGCTGACACCCATATACCGGGCCACAATGGTGGGCATCAGGGCGATAACGGCCAGGAAAGCTGCTCCGCAATACGTAATGCGGGTCATCACCTGTTCGAGATATTCAGCCGTGCGCGGGCCGGGACGCAGGTTACGAATAAAGCTACCGTAATCCCGCAGTTGATCGGCCATTTCTTTGGGCTGGAACTGCACAGTGTTCCAGAAATATGAAAAGAAGAAAATCATGATGACATAGAGCACAATGTAAATGTAGTGGCCCGGTTCCAGCGCCTCCTGCATCACCTGAAAGGCGTAGAATTGTCCAAACCGCGGAGCCAGCCATCCCAGCAGGACGTTGGGAATCAGAATCAAAGAACTGGCGAAAATAATCGGCATGACCCCGCCATGATTCACCCGCAGAGGCAGGTATTGATTGCTCATGCCGCCGTACATGCGACGACCGCGCATTTGTTTGGCCTGTTGAATACCGATCCGGCGTTGCCCCATTTCCAGCGTAATAGCCGCTGCGGAAACACCAACAAATGCCGCGATTAAAAACAGCACCGTGCCGATACCATAAGGATGCGAACCAGCCGAGGAAACGCGGAAAGAGGATTGATCCCACACATCCTGAATAGCCGCGGGCATTCGGGCAACGATACCAGCCATAATAATCAGCGATACGCCATTACCAATGCCGTAAGCGTCAATCTGCTCGCCCAGCCACATTAAAAATACACTGCCGGCGGTCAAAGCTACCAGACCCGAAATCCAGAACAGCGTGTAATGATGATAAAAGGTGTCCGCGTATAAAAAACCGTGCGGGCTGCCGGCCGAGGAGTGTGTCAGATAACCCATCCAGACAAATGACTGAATGAGACACAGTACGACCGTAGCATAGCGGGTCCACTCATTGATTTTCCGCATACCCGGCTCGCCTTCCTTCTGAAGCTTTTCGAGCGAAGGAATGACCGTTCCGAGCAACTGAAAAATAATGGCGGCACTGATATAGGGCATGATGCCCAGACCAAAGATGGTGCTTAGTCCTAAATTTCCGCCGGAAAAGAGGCTCAAATAACTGCTGATCTGCCCCAGCGGAGAAGAGCTGGAACTGCTGACAAATGAACTTAAGGCGTGCGTATCAACCCCGGGAAGCGGAATATAAAATCCGATGCGGTAGACGCACAACAACCCGATGGTAAACAGGAGCTTGGTTCGCAACTCGGGTATTTTGAAAATGTTCAGGATGGTCCGAAACAAAACTACCTCGCTGCAAAAATGCCCTCACCGGCATGGAAACCTAAAAAACTTCGTACTGCGGACACGCACCGCCAAGCCATGTATTTTAACAATCTGACGCGCCATACGCCAAATCACCTGGTGCTCCGGCGGCCTGACTGAAAAATCACACCTTACGGAATCAGGCCTTTTTTTCCGATTCGGTGTGGCGCGGACGGAAGCGGCCGGTTTTCGGATTCACTTTGTCCTTGTTGCGGTCAAGTTCCAGCGTTTTGGTACTGCCGCCGGCATCGGTGATTTTCTTTTCCGCCTGCTTGCTGAATTTCCCGGCTACCACATGCAGCTTGCGCGACAGTTGGCCGTCACCGAGTATCTTCACAGGTAATTTTTCATCACGAATCAGCCGGGCTGAAATCAGGGCGGCGGAATCCACAGTTTGGCCGTCCTGGAAGAAACGGTTCAAATCATGGACATTGACCACGCTGAATTTCTGCGCGAAATAATTGTTGTTAAAGCCGCGCTTGGGAATGCGCCGAAACAGCGGCAAATTTCCGCCTTCAGATCCGAACGCCGGCCCACCGCCCGCACGGGCACCGCTGCCCTTGGTGCCGCGACCGGAGGTTTTGCCATGTCCGCTGCTTTCGCCGCGGCCAATGCGCTTGCGTTTCTTATGAGCGCCTGCCAAAGCGGTAATTTCATGAATCATCATCTTAAATATCTCCTGCTGCGGCTATCGGTTTAAACCAACCCGCTAAAATCA
This sequence comes from Planctomycetota bacterium, assembly GCA_021808105.1. Lineage (GTDB taxonomy): Bacteria > Planctomycetota > Phycisphaerae > WQYP01 > WQYP01 > JAMDCX01. The sequence goes on along the minus strand of JAKBCC010000059.1, from coordinate 9,161 downwards.
GCAACCGGGCATCAGCCGATGGTAACGCCGCGGTTCTGCTCAATAACTTCCTTGGTGCGAAGCGATTCCAGCGCCACCAGCGTGGCGCGGCAAAGATTCTTTTTATTGGTAGAACCGTAGGCCTTGGTCAACACATCACGAATACCGACAAGCTCCAATAAGGGGCGGACAAAACGTCCGGCTTTCACGCCCGTTCCGGGGCGGGCCGGCACAAGCTTAATGCGGCTGGCACCAAAGCGACCGAGAACTTCATGGGGAATCGTTCCGCCATTAAGCGAAATTTGCACCATCCGCTTGCGGGCATCTTTGGTGGCTTTTTCCACAGCCGCCGGCACTTCCTTGGCCTTGGCATATCCCAAACCGAGACTGCCGTTGCGGTCTCCCGCGGCTACCAGCGCCTCGAAAGAAAAATTCTTACCGCCTTTGACAACCTTGGCGCTTCGGAACACGCCAACTGTACTGGACTCAAGGCCACGATCTTCATCAAAATTGCGTTCTGCCATAATCGAACCTGTCTATACCTGTTTTCTTAAACCTGACAACTCAACATTCATGCCTTGCGAAGTTCTTATCTCCGCAAGCGCCGGCTCGCCACACGGGCGAAGCCTTAAAACTGCAAGCCACCTTCACGGGCGGCATCCGCCAAAGCCTTTACGCGGCCGTGATAGCGATATCCGCCCCGGTCAAACGCGACCTTGTCGATACCCTTTTCCTTGGCACGTTCGGCAATTTGTTTGCCGATAAGGACTGCCGCTTTCACGTTCCCGCCGCTGCCGGTGGTACCGCGCAGGTTTTTTTCCAGCGTGTTGGCGGACACCAGCGTTCTTCCGGTGGTGTCGTCAACGATCTGCACCGAGATATTTTTCAAGCTGCGGAATACCGACAGCCTTGGGCGCACGGTGGTTCCGCGAACCACACCGCGAATCCGAGCCTTACGGCGATCCTGGCGTTTTAATTTAATGGCACTGATTGAACTCATGACTGCACCTATAAGTTTTAATTTACGCGGCCGGCCGCGCCTGAATTCCATTCAACAAAAATCGATACCTGTCATACCGACACTGCAACGCCACATTGTAGCGATTACTTGGCACCTGCACCGGCGAACTGTTTGCCCGCCTTGCGTTTGACCACTTCGCCAACATAGCGAATGCCCTTGCCTAGATATGGCTCGGGCTTGCGCACCCGGCGGATATCCGCTGCGAGTTGCCCGACCATCTGTTTATCGGCACCGGCAATGTTGATGCGGGTACCCTGACCCTCAATTTTAACCGCCACACCATCCGGAACGGCAATTTTGATCTGATTGGCGTACCCAACCGAAAGGGCCACGATCTTGCCCTGCAACTCTGCTTTATAACCAACGCCCTGAATTTCCAGATCAGCGGTAAACCCGTCCGAAACACCCTTGATCATATTGGCAATTAACATGCGAGTCAGTCCATGCACGCTGCGGCTGATTTTTTCATCATCCGCGCGCTGCACCAGCACTTTACCGGCATCCATTTTTACGGTGACCTTGGGATGATGCTGCAACGCCAGCTTACCTTTAGGACCTTCCACCCGGATATCCCGGCCCTGAACGGCGATTTTCACGTTCGCCGGTACGGTTACAGGCAATTTTCCAATTCGGCTCATTTTAACCTCGCGAATGTCGGCACGCTGTTGTCGGCGAATGTTTCAGCCCAGGGCTTTACATCCCGCCACAGCTACCGCAATCATCAATACACTGTCGCCAAAAGCTCGCCACCAATGTTCTGCTGGCGGGCCTGACGGTCACTTAGCACTCCACGGCTTGTGGAAAGCACCACAATACCCATTGAATCCAGGACGCGCGGAAATTCCGTCACGCCGCGGTATACACGGCAGCCGGGTTTACTGACCCGCTGCAGATGGCGAATCAGCGATTGGCCGTCGGTATTGTACTTGACAGTCAATCGGATCAGGCCCTGCTTGGTGCCATCGTCGAGAATGCTGTAATCGACAATGAAACCTTCTTCTTTAAGTACTCGAGCAATGCCCTCACAGATACGTGAATTTTTTACATCCACCGTTTTATGCCTGGCATGAGCGCCATTTCGCAACCGTGTGAGCATGTCCGCAATCGTATCGGTCATGATGTCCTCTTGATTCTGCTTTCGCCGTTCAAATCCAACACTTCAACGTAATATTTCAGTTTACCAGGAACTCTTTCTCATTCCCGGAATTTTGCCGTCGGACGCCAATTGCCGCAGCATAATACGGGACACCCGGAACTTCCGGTAATAGCCACGACGCCGACCCGTCAATTCGCAGCGCCGCGCCAAACGCGATGCACTGGAATCACGCGGCAGCTTCGCCAGGGCCACGTAATTTTTCTCTTTTTTGAGCTTCCGCCGCAATTCGGCATACTTCTCAACCAAAGCCTGTCGCTTTTTAAACCGGTTTTTCCACGCTGTTGTTGCCATATTCTGCGCCTGACTTAAAAACTCTGAATACCTGTTTATTCTTCACATCCGCCGACATCGGCGGCCTGATTCATCCTGCATAAAACCGGATCAGCCGGCTTTACGCGTTTTCGACTCCGGCTGATCATGCTGGAACGGCATACCCAGGAACTTCAACAAAGCCAAACCAGCTTTATCATCGCGGGCGGTGGTCACAATGGTGATTGCCAGGCCCTGATGAAAGGTGATGCGGTCCGTTTGCACTTCCGGAAATACCGTCTGTTCGGTCAGGCCCAGATTATAGTTACCACGACCGTCGAACGCGTTGGTTCTCAAACCACGGAAATCCTTCACCCGTGGGATGGCCAGCGTAATGAGCCGGTCCATAAATTCCCACATGCGTTGGCCCCGCAGCGTAACTTTAGCCCCGATTTCCATACCCTGTCGCAACTTAAAGTTTGATACGCTCTTACGGGCCTGGCAGACAACCGCCTTCTGGCCGGCGATCTGGGTTAGTTCCTTAATCGCCGCTTCGAGTCGGGGCTTTTCAGTAATCGCCTTGCCCAATCCCGCACTGATGACAACTTTGGTGATCCGCGGGATGGCCATACGATTTTTAATTCCCAGCTCTTTGGCCAAGGCCGGGGCAATTTCTTCGTTGTACCGTTTGAATAAGCGGGGGCTGTAGCCTTCCGGAAAAGCCTGCGCTTTGCCGGACGAAACTACATCCTGTACCGCTTCTTTTCCTTCGCCGGCCTTTTCCGCTTTCTTGGCGGCTTTAGCGGCCTTGGCGGCCTCAATCTGCTCCGCAGTTGGAGCAGATTTTACTTTCTTTTCTTTTTCTTCTTTTGCCATAATTTCCATACCTCTGATTTTTTTTATTTTATCCGGTCGTGAGCTTAAGCCCGTCCAACCACGCCCAGATCCGTTCCGGTTTTGGCCGCGATGCGGTGCTTTTGCCCGTCCCGCACCACAAACTTGACCCGGCAGCCCTTATTGGTGGCCGGGTCCACTGGTTGAACTTTGCCCAGGGGCAGCGGTGCCGGCTTTTGGATGCGCCCGCCCCGGCGGTTGCGCTCGGAGGGACGGATGTGCTTCCATTTGACATTAATTCCCTCTACCAGCACAAGCTGTTTATCGGGATATACTGCCAACACCTTGCCGGTTCGGCCGCGATCGGCACCGGAGCGAACCATCACCAGATCATCTTTGCGTATACGTGCTGCCATAATTCAGACCATCCTTCAACGACACTTTGAGCCGCTTCAAACTACTTCGCTGGCCAGCGATACAATTTTCATAAAGTTCTTTTCACGCAATTCTCGGGCGACCGCCCCGAAAATACGTGTGCCGCGTGGGGCACTCTCATTATCCACCAGAACCGCCGCATTACGGTCAAAGCGAACATAGCTGCCGTCGGCACGCCGAATCGGCTGGCTGGTACGGACAATGACCGCTTTTGCGACCTCGCCCTTTTTGACATCACCATTGGGCATGGCTTTTTTGACCGCCACGACAATTAAATCGCCAACATTAGCGGTTTTGCGGGTAAACTTTCCGCGTGCGGTTGAACCGCCGAGGACTTTAATGCACATGACCTGCTTGGCCCCTGTGTTATCCGCGACATCCAGTCTTGTCTGTTGTTGAATCATGTTTCACCAGTCCGTAAAGTTCGCACCGTTTCAGCAACAGTGGAAAAAATGCCATAAACCCTGTTAAGCCTGACCTACCGGGGCCGAGGCGTCCGCGTCCTGCTTCCGGCGCTCAAACATCTGTGAAGCTTCACCCGTGATAGCCGAGAGATCAATCCGCGGCCCGAGGGTGACAATGCGCACCAAGCGGTACGACTTGGTTTTGCTGTACGGGCGGCACTGCATGACTTCGACATGATCGCCGATGTGGCTTTCATTTTTTTCGTCGTGCACGTGCAGAACCGTTTTGCGTTTAATGTACTTATTGTACTTGGAGTGCCGGGAGAGATATTCAAAAACCACTTTGCGGGTTTTATTGACCTTATCCCCGGTTACCACGCCGACAATGCGCGAACGCAGCTCGCGAGACGGTTTCTGTGTTGTATTGCTTTCATTGGTCATATTAAATCCTGCTGACAAAATCACACCTTAACTCGCCTGGCTCGGAACGCTTCGCTGATGCACAAGCGTGCGGATACGGGCTATTTCCTTCCGATTTTTCCGGAATAGAGACGTATCTTTCAGTCCGCCATTCACGCGCTGAACACGCAAATCATACATACTTCTCCGCAGCTCGGCCTCACGCGTCTTTAACTGCGTCTCATCGAGCTTCCGCAACTCGTCGAGCATCTGTTTGGTTTTTGTTGCCATGGGTCACCTTTGTCTGTCCGCTTACTTATTACATTGTGTGGCGGCGTTGCACAAACCGGGTGCGAACCGGCATTTTGCACGCCACGCGGGAAAACGCCCGCCGTGCCACGGTTTCATCGACACCGGCGATTTCAAACATCACCGTACCGGGCTTCACTTCCGCCGCCCAGAACTCCGGTTCACCTTTTCCGGTTCCCATTCGAGTTTCCAGCGGCTTTTTGGAAAAGCTCTTGTGCGGAAAAATCCGGATATATACCCGGCCTTCACGCGCCAGATAATGGCTGCATGCCATACGGCCGGCTTCAATCTGCCGGCCCGTGATGCGGCCCGGCTCCAGGGACTGAAGAGCATATTCACCGAAGCTTACCTTGTTGCCCCGGGTCGCATTGCCCTTCATGATTCCGCGCTGCTGTTTGCGCCATTTTACTCGTGCCGGCATCATCGCCATGCTTATTACTCCTCATACCCGCTTGACACAGCAAGCAGGTCTAACACTGATAACTTCCTGCATCACCGACGCCGTGGACGCCGCGGTGCACGACCGGCACCGGCTGCTTCTGCAGCGGCATCGAGATCGGCATATAAACCACGATAAATCCAGACCTTGATGCCAATGACGCCATACGGAGTTTGGCAATGCACCAGGCCGTAGGAAATACTCGCCTGCAACGTATGCAGCGGGATACTTCCGGAAATATGCTTCTCCACACGGGCAATTTCGGCTCCGCCGATGCGGCCTGAAACCTGAATTTTAATTCCCAGGGCACCGGCGTTCATGGCACCTTCGGCCTTCTGCTTGAGCACGCGGCGGAACGATGCCCGCTTCTTTAATTGCTCGGCAATGCCTTCTGCCACGAGTTTGGCGTCCCGGTCCGGATTGCCGATTTCGGCGATTTCGACTTTCACCTTGCGGCGTGTAAGCTCTTCAAGTGCATCGCGGAGTTTATCAACTTCCGCTCCCTTGGGGCCGATGACCACGCCGGGCCGCGCGGTGTGCAGAATTACTTTTAATTCTTCACGGGTGCGCTCAATTTCCGTGCGCGCTACAGCCGCATAAGGTGGCTTGCGATTAAGCCGTTCATCCACGAATTCGCGAATCTTCTGGTCTTCCACCAGCAACTCACCGAAGAGTTTCTTCGGCGCAAACCAGCGGCTGGACCAGCCTTCGGTGATCCCGGTGCGAAATCCGATTGGATTAATCTTCTGACCCATGTTTACCTCTTCACTGCCGGGCTTATGCTTATCGCACGCACCGGATTGGGTATTCCTGCCTGACCATACCCCGGCCAGGCTTACATTACACGCTTATGCCGCCTTGGCTTTTGCCGGGCGCGGCTTGCGTTTATTTCCTTTTTTCTCAGCCAGGGCATTCGCCCGTGCCTGGGCACCTTCGTCCACAGCAATGGTGATGTGGCAGGTGCGCTTGAGAATGCGATAGCTCTTGCCGCGATCTTTAGGCATCATGCGTTTGACAATCGGACCGGCATCACAGAATGACTGTGAAACGTACAGATCACCGACGTCTACCTGCTGACTGTCGGCACTGGCGACTGCCGCCTGCAGGACCTTCTTAATCATGATGGCGGCCCGCTTCTTGGAAAATTTCAACAGGTCAAAAGCCTCATCCACGGGCTTACCACGAATAAGATCCGAAACCAGTCGAGCCTTGCGGGGCGCGATTTTGGCGAAGCGCCATGTTGATACAAAGTTAGCCATATCCAAATCCTCTTTGCGTTGCCGAAAAGCCCGGACATTTTTCTGTTTCCGGAGCGTTGGCGATCATGCCTGTCTTAGGCCGCTTCTTCCTTCTTGACCATCGTGTGCCCCTTGAACGTGCGCGTTGGCGCAAATTCGCCGAGCTTGTGGCCTACCATGTCCTCGGTGACAAACACGCGTATATGGGTCTTGCCGTTATGCACCATAAACGTGTGGCCGACAAAATCCGGGACAATCGTGCTGGCCCGGGACCAGGTTTTGATTGCATCCTTGGCGTTGCGCTCATTGAGCCGGTTGACCTTCTCCAGAAGGTGATACGCAACAAACGGGCCTTTTTTCGAGCTTCGACTCATGAATTCCTCGCTCTATCGAGCAACTTTCATCTATCCGGGCCGCACCAGCACACCCGGAACCTACAACCTTTTTGAACCTTAACGTCTACGCAGAACCGATTCGCCATAACGCACCGTCATGCGGCGACGCATAATTTTGCTGGAAGAATTCTTCCGCGGATTACGGGTTTTTCCACCCTTGGCCGGAACGCCCCATTTGCTCACCGGATGGCGACCGCCGCCGGAACGACCTTCACCACCACCCAGCGGATGACTTACCGGGTTTTGCGCCACGCCGCGAACACTGGGGCGAATTCCGCGGTACCGCATGCGGCCGGCTTTACCCCAACGGATATTAAACCAATCCGCATTGCCGATCTGCCCGATGGTGGCCCGGCATTTCCAGTTGATCTGCCGGACTTCACCCGAAGGCAACTGGATGGTGGCATGGCCGGCGTCTTTACCGATCAGCCGTGCCACACCGCCGGCGCTACGGACAATTTGTCCGCCCTGGCCGGGTTTCATTTCGATGTTATGAATTTCAATACCCACTGGAACGATTTCAAGCGGCATCGCGTTGCCGGGAGTTTTTTCGATGTCAGGCCGGGTTCCGCTTTCAATAGCGTCGCCGACTTTTACACCCTGCGGTGCCAGGATATAGCGTTTTTCACCGTCGGCATATAGCAGCAGAGCAATAAATGAGCTGCGATTGGGATCATATTCAATGGATTCAACTTTGGCCGCAATACCATCTTTGTTGCGCTTAAAGTCAATGCGACGATAGAGTTGTTTATGGCCGCCGCCAATATGCCGGCAGGTAATCCATCCGCGATGGTTCCGCCCGCCGGTTTTCACTTTGGGTTCGGTCAGCGATTTTTCCGGCTCATTGCGGGTTAACTCGGCAAATGCGTTCACGGAGCTGAAACGTCGCCCTGCGGAAGTCGGTTTGTATATTTTAATTGGCATGATTCACTCACTGATCACAGCTGCCAGCACTGGCAACATAAGTTCCTGATCCAAAGTATTACAGTTCAATTACCGTTCAATATATTTCGATCTTTTCGTCCGTGTGTATTTTCACAATGGCCTTCTTCCAGGAAGGCGTAATTTTGTAGCCGGCCTTGGTTCGCTTTGGCTTGCCGGCCACCACCACCGTTCTTACCGCTTCAACATGCACATGATAAAGCGCCTCAATAGCCTTTTTGATAAGCCCTTTGTCTGCCCGGTCATCGACCTCAAAGGTATAACTATTGCGGGCATTACCAAAGTGGGCGGATTTTTCCGTTACCACAGGCCTGCGGATGATTTCAGCCAGTTCAAGTTCCATGATTCACGTCCCGTTTCTTTTACCTTACTTCGGACCATCGCCAGGCCGGTGTTACGATTTCTTTTCCGCCGGTTTTGCGGCATTTAGAACACCCTCAAGCGCGTCGCGTGTCATCAGAAGCGTTTGCGACTGGAGAATGTCATACGCATTAAGTTCTGCTGCAGGTTTAATGGTGGCAGTTGGAATATTCCGCGTTGATTTCAGCAAATTCTGATCCACGCCCACCGGAGCAATCAAGACCGTGCGCTGCACCTGCATGGCAAGAAGCACTTTGGTCATTTCTTTGGTTTTACAGGTTGGAACGGTGAGTTGATCGAGAATTTTGAGCGTGTTGGATTGAATTTTAGCAAGAATAGCGTTGTTGCGAGCCAGGCGACGTTGTTGAATAGGCATGGACTGACGGAATTCGCGGGGCTTTTTGCCAAACGCCATACCGCCGCCCTTCATGACGTTGGTCCGCAGATTACCACGCCGGGCGTTGCCGGTATGCTTCTGAGCGTACAACTTTTTCGTCGAGCCGGCGACTTCGCCGCGGCCTTTGGTGGCCACAGTTCCCTGTCGCAGGTTAGCGTGGTACATCACTACCGCTTGCTTCAGCAATGCGGGGCGGACCGTGCCACCCAACAGAGCTTCATCCACGGAGAACTTCGCCACTTCCTGGCCTGTTTGGTTATATATGGGCAATTCAATCATGAGCCATCACCTGATTCTACCGGGCCATGGCTTTTCAGCCGGCCCGTACACATCACACGTTATTAACCAGCCACCGGAATTTTCTTGGTCTTTGCCTTGCGGACAAATACCAGTCCGCCATTAGCGCCCGGTACAGCGCCTTTAATCAGCAGCAGATTTTTTTCCTTATCCACGCCCACCAGAGCAAGATTACGGGCCGTCACCTGTTCCACGCCCATGTGGCCGGCCATCTTCTTACCTTTTTTGATACCACGACCGTGGCCTCGCGGAGCCTGACCGCCGCCAATGCCGCCCGGCGAACGGTGCTTACGCTCCGTACCGTGAG
>JAKBCC010000058.1 GCA_021808105.1 Planctomycetota bacterium | reverse complement strand
CTGGTACAATGCCGTTTGCCCGGTGATCGCCAAACATCAGATTACCCGCAAGGGTCCGGGCCAACCGGGCGTAATGATTTTTCAAGTAGAAAATGAGTACGATTTCCCGGGTTTCCCTAAGTCGGTGAAACAGACGTATGTGGAATCTCTGGTCACGGGCGCGTTGAAAAATGGCATCGAAGTTCCGCTATTTATCAACTGGGGCAGTTGCGTACTGGGCGCAAAAAATCCGCTTCTCAGACGGGTATTTGATACGATGGATTTTTATCCGGGCTGGAAAGTCAACAGTGTTCTCGGCCAAATAGAGGGGATGCGCGAGGGACAAAATGACGCCCCATTAATGACCGCAGAATTGCAGGGCGGCTGGTTTTCGGGGGTCTACAATGTTCCGCCGCTGCGCACCCATGAAGATCATTATCGGGCGGATTTAATTCCACCACAGATCAACAACCTCACACTCTTCTGCATTCAGCATGGTGTGACGATGGTTAATTATTACATGCTCTTCGGCGGCACCAATTTTGGCGGAAGACCCGGCGCGGGTATTGCCACATCGTATGATTACAGTGCTCCCATCCGAGAGAACGGCGGGGTCGGAACCAAGTACCTGCGGGTGAAAGCTCTGGCGGCCATGCTCAAGGAACATGGCCCGGCGCTGGCACAATCGGAAGCTTTGCCTGTTAAAGGCAAAACCGGATATTCAGATGTTCATCTGGCGGGGCGTAAAGCGCCGGACGGCGGCGTCTATTTATTTATCCGCACGGATCAGCACGGGCACAGCCGCCGTGGCAACGCGCATGCTGCTATTTCCGGCGTGGGTACTGTTGTGTTTCAGTATGAACTGGAACCGTTTGGCTCCAAGATTCTCTTTCTTCCGGCCGGGGTTACGTCAGCCGATGGCGGCAAATGGCTGCCGGAACCTCAGCAAGATCAGAAACGTCCGACGGACTTGCCATCGGGTGTGATCATTGGTTCCGTGAAATCTGCCGCGGATGCCGAACCGAATCACTGGCGGGCAATCAAGCCGAACCAATCGTTGGCGGAGTTGGGGGTCTATGTTTCGGGATTCAGTTATTACCGGGCGAAATTAAATCTCCATCCCCTGCCGCCAAAAATTTCATCCGTTGCACTGGCCGCCACCCTGAATAATTCCGACAGCGCCACCGCAAATGTTGATGGGGAAATCATTTATTCCAAAGGGGGATCCGGCGCTACCGCCCTGTACAAACCCCAACAGCCGCTGCAACCGGGCCGGCACACGGCCACGCTTGTGTATGAAAACCGCGGCCACCCCAACGGTGGAATGGGCATGGAAGCGCTGTACGGAATCACGGATGTTTCTGTGGTGCCCGCGGACATATCCGGAAAGTCTGTCAATCCGTGGCGCATGAAGGAAGTGCGGCAACCACGCGATCCTAAACATGCGACTTTGACGGGGACCCAGGTTTCTACCCATGGCTGGAAAGCTGTTACACCGCATGAGGCGCTTAGCGCCGTGCAACTCAGGCAGCCGCATACCAGCGCCGTATTTCGCGCCACGTTGCATATCACACAGAAAGACCTGACCGAACACAAAACCGCACTTCACTTCAGCCGAATAGATGATAGAGGCTGGGTATTTGTCAACGGAAAACTTCTGGGCACCACCGATGACTGGGGCAGCGCCTGGACATTTAACGCTGAAAAACTCCTGCATATTGGAAAAAATAGCTTAGCCGTGCTGGTCCAAAATATTGACGGCTCCGGCGGCCTTGGCGGCGTGAAGCTCATTTCCGCGCATGACGCATCCGCGTTAGCCACCAGAGTCGGTTCCCTGGAATTTGCGCCGCATCCCACCGGCGTTGAATCAGGCTGGCATAAGCCGGGCTTTGATGATTCCGCGTGGCAACAGCATCATCTGACCGGACGTCCGCAAGATGGCACCAAAGCTGCGCTACTTTCCTGGCACCGTCTGGAATTTGCATTGCCCGCGGTAAATGCGGATATCTGGCTGCCGTGGTGCCTGAAAATTCAGGCGACCGGCACGGGCTTTATTTATGTCAATGGACATGAATATGGCCGATTCTGGCAAGGCGGCGGACAGCGGGAATATTATCTTCCGGAATGCTGGCTGGACACCCGTCCGGGCGGCAAAAATATCATTGCCTTATGCCTGCGGGCCGTCGATAAACCCGCTCAGGTGCTTTCGGCATCCATAGAACCGTATGTGGTCTATGCGGAATACCGCCCCAAGCAGAGTTGATCAGGGGAGAATCAGCATGGCATCGCCAAAGCTGTAAAATCGGTAGCGGCGCGCGATCGCCTGTTGATAAATTTCCTTCAGCCGATTCATCCCTGTTAACGCCCCGACCAGGGCCAGGAGCGTACTGCGTGGCAAATGGAAATTGGTAATCAGCGCGTCAGTGAGTTGAAAGGTGTATCCCGGTTCAATAAGCAGGTTGGTTGAACCAGAGAAATCTACCGGCGGCGTTGACGCATTCAAAATGGCGTGGGCCATGGTTTCCAGGGTTCGAACCGTGGTCGTGCCGACCAGCACCATTCGGCCTGATCGCACTTTTTGTTCGCGAATTCGTTCCACGGTGGTGCGGGGAACTAGAAATGTTTCATGGTGCATCGGGTGGTGATCCAAGCTCGCCGCTTTCACCGGCAAAAACGTCCCCAAACCGACATGCAAAGTGATGAAAGCGCGATGAATCTGCCGCTGCTCCAACTGCGCAAATACCTCGGGCGTAAAATGCAATCCGGCCGTGGGAGCCGCCAGGGCACCGGCAGCGCTGGCGTAGATAGTCTGATAGCTTTGCGCATCCGCGAATTTATCTGCGGACGCGTCCCTTGTGGTGCAGGCATCCTGCCTGCCACTATCTTGAGCATCAGCAAAATTACCACCACCCGCTTCACTTGGTGGAGGCACCCCTGACGCGGCGGAGGGATAGCGGCTTGCAGAATTTTTCGCTGTAAGTTCGCGTGCTTTTTCAATATAGGGAGGCAACGGAACATCTCCGAACCGGGCCAGAACTTCCGCAGCCGGTCTTGTATCACTGACTTCCACAATCCATTGGCCTTTTTCGGCTTCGCGTTCCAGCAATTTCAGGTCAAGCCGATCAATCCCATGGGCAGATCTCGCATTTAGCGACATGCCCGCTTCAGCACGACCCCGCGTGCGCAACAGAACGCGCCAGATTCCGGGCGAGAGTTCATTAATAAATAATCCGGTGATTCTGCCGCCCGATTGCTTGGTCAGGGAAAGTTTCGCCGGCAGCACGCGCGTATCATTGGCGATCAAAAGGTCTCCGGGCATCAGAAGATTCGGCAGATCAGAAAAAAGACAATGGTCGATCGATTCCGATCTGCGGCGATAGACCAGCAGGCGGCTCTGATCGCGTGGAAATACCGGGTTGCGGGCAATTAATTCCGGTGGAAGCGTATAGTCGAGTTCGTCCGTATGCAACATCAAACCCAATCAGGAAGCACTGGGGACATCGAGTCTGCTGCTACGCCGTTTACGTAACATGCGGGATCGCGCCAGGCGGCTGGAGAAAAATGGCCGGCGCACCCGCCCCGCATCCACATCCAGGGGGAGATTCATCACGGTGTCGACAATGCTTTGAGCAGCTTCCGGGCGCGCCAGATGACGCGTGTTTTCCCGCATGAGTTCCAGGCGTTGGGGATCCTCCATGAGTCTTTGAATCTTCCAGGCCAGCGTCGGCAAATTGTTACTGCGAATGGCCACACCGCATTCCAGTAAATGCGCCGAGTTACGCTCTTCCTGCCCGGGGATAGGATTAACAATGCACAGAGGCAAATTTCGGGCCATGGCCTCACTGGTTGTCAGGCCGCCGGGTTTGCCCAGCAGAAGATCAGCCGCTGCCATGTATTCATCCATCAGGGGCGTAAAGCCCACCGGAATCACTCGTGCTGCTGAATTGCGATTCTGCCGCCCGGCCATCTGATCCAGGTGTTGTTTTAATTCTTCACTTCTTCCGGCGATCACCACCAGTTGGACCGGCCGCTTAATTTTAAGCAGCTCCGCCAGCAGGGCCTGTACCGGCCCGACACCATACCCGCCGGCGGAAACCAGGATGGTAAAGACATCCTCCGCCAGGCCGAGTTTTCGGCATACCGCGGCGCGCGATTTATGCTCCATAAACACCGGATCAATGGGAATGCCGGACATGCTGATGCGGGCCGGATCAATACCCATTCGCACCAGAAACTCCCGCGTTTCCTCCAGGAGCACAAAGTACTGCTGGTACGTTCGATTCAGCCACATGGCATGGCAGTCATAATCTGTAACGACAATGGCCGGCTTGACCGGGCTTTTGCCCGTTTCATACAACCAGCCTAAAAGACTGGCCGGTGTAAAATGGGTGCAGATAATATAATCGGGTTGGAAAGCCATGGTCGCCTTGAGAAATGGACGGGCATTAAATTTCTCAAATGCCAGTCGCATTTTTTCATTGCGCCACGGGGTGTCAAATGTATCATAGATCCACCCCAACATGCGGGGGGCTTTGTTAATTAAATCAAGATATGTTTGTGAGTAAATGTGACGAAACAGGCGGGTGGTGTATTTGAGCATATCCCAATGCTGCACCTCCCCCACCCCCGGATGCTGCCGGCATATTCGCAACAGGGCGTCTGCGGCCCGTACATGCCCGGTACCGGCGGACGCGGAAAGGAGCAATACCTTCCGTTTCATTTCGGGACCTTCTGCCATAACTTCCTTCTCTTACAGCAATCTTTACAGTGCCAGCAACGCATTGATTTTAGCGGCGCAAATAAAATCATTTTCCGAGATTCCGCCTATGGCATGGGTGTTATACCGTATCACACATCGGCTGTAACCCACTTCCATGTCCGGATGATGATTCTCCATATTCGCCAGCCACGCGACCGTATTCACAAACGCCATGGTCTGGTAGAAGTTCATAAATTCAAACGCTCGAACCAGCGAACCGTTGCTGAATTCCCATTCCGGAAGCGATTTAAGCAGTTTACTGATCTGAACCTCGGTGTACGGCTTAACCCCGCCTTCGCAGGCCTTGCACTTGCGGCGCGTGAAATCCATTCTTTGAGTCTTCCTGGCCATAGTCTGCGTTCCTTTTTCTGCCTTCAGTATTATACCCCACGATGATGGATAGCGTCGATGGCACGGTAAATAATGGCAAGGGAGCGTCTAAAAAGCGCTCTATGAAAATAAGTGACCCTGCGCCGCAGTTGGTGGGGTGTACGCCTGAATGCACGCGACCGTATCATTTTCAACGCGGTTTACCAGGTTGCTTACCCGATGGGAACGCATCTCTTCGGTGGCAAAAGGCTGGAAAAAACGGCGGGTTTCCGGAGCCTCCGGCGGTGCGGAAATATAGGCCATGGCTTGGGCCACGTGCAGCAGAACCGGCATACGTGCATGTACCGGCTTAACCAGCGCATTGGCGGCTGTGGTAAGAATGACAAAATTCAGTTCATCGCCGAAGCGGTCATACAGTCCCGCCAGACAAAATGGGCCGCCGGATGTGAGTTGAAAAAGATGCGGGACCGAAACGCTTGCCGTTTTTCGCCATTCATAAAACCCATCTGCGGGAATCACACAGCGCCGCCGTCGAAAAGATTCGGAAAAACTGGGCGTTTCCAGCACCTTTTCCGAACGGGCGTTTATCAGCAAATCGCGTGTTGAGCCGGCCCCTTTCCGGATAAATCCCCACTGCCCCGACCGAACCACCAACCCGGATTTGTCACAGATCATAAACGTCTGCTGGCCGGGCGAAATGTTGTACCGGGGCAGACTTTTTGGCACATCCGTCAGCCAGGGCATGGCATTAAATGCGGCCGCAGGATTGGCCAGTGTGAAGCGTCCGCACATGGTTCTGTCCTTACTCCGGAGCCACATCAACCGATACGTGCATCGTATGCTTACCCCCTCCAAGAATCACGCCCCGCAAGGGTGAAACATCGGAAAAATCGCGCCCATACGCAATGGTAATGTGGCGATCAGCAGGGATCATATCATTGGTGGGGTCAAAATCCAGCCAGCCCAGCTCAGGCACGTAAGCGCTGAACCATGCGTGCGAGGCATCGGCACCAATCAGGCGCGGTCGGCCCGGCGGAGGCAGCGTCAGCAGGTAACCGGAAACGTAACGGGCGGCAAATCCCATGGCTCGCAGGCACGCAATACCCAGATGCGCAAAATCCTGGCATACACCTTTGCGGTGTCGGAAGATGTCCGCCACGCTCGTGCTGACGGTAGTGGCCGTAGAATCAAACTTAAAATCCCGATAAATCCGGTGCATCAGGTCTTCCAATGCTTCAACAATCGGACGATCGGGCAGAAAAGATTCGGCGGCATACGGTGCCGCTTCGCTGGTTGGCATAATTTTTGTTGATTCAAAGGTAAACTGCACCACCCGCCCGAAATCCGGAAAATCAGTGGTAAAAAGACTAGCCCTGGCCTGCTCCCATGGCGGATTGGAAAAAAGCAGTCCGGTTGAGGGAGAGGTTATTTCAACTTCGCCCCGGGAAGTCACCAGCAGTTCGCGGTGCGGCTCCTGAATGCTGAAGAAGGTCTGCCGATTGCCGAAATAGTCCAACCGATCCGTACGCATGGCTGCGGGAGAAATTTCCAGATCCGAAAAATTCCAGATATGCCGTGCGGCCTCCCGCGGCAACAGATGTGCCACGTGATGACAAATGGTAACCGGCTGCTGATAACGGTAACGTGTGATATGTTTTACTTTATATACAGGCATAGGTCATTTTCCGAACGTACGGTAGTTCGCCCCAATACTAAGATGCCGGTTCGGCCACCGACGTTGATAATTGAAAACCCAGTTGCCGGGATTCGGAAACATGCACCAGATACGCCCGGCTGATGACATCCGAAAGCATCCGCAATTCATCCATCCATATTTTCAACAGACGATCCAGATGTTCCCGGGGGCGATTATCATCGGTATCATCGCTGCGGCCAAGAGTATTAAGATCAGCCAGCCGAATATCCGTAAGTAATCGCAAGATGATGCGTTCCGGAGCTGATAAACCAACCCCGGTGCCGTCGGGAACCAGAGATGCCAGATGTTCCTGTAACCGCACCAGTTGAAACGCGGCGGAGCGTGGATTACTTTCATCGGCTAAAAGCATATCTAAAACCGGCGGCACCTGAAGATTGGTCGTATAGCGGCGACGATAGGTAATAATAGAATCCGCAATTTCCAGAACCGATTCCAGCAGCGGGCCTTCACGATCCACCACGGGCACCAGCGTTTCGGAAAGCAGTGTCAGCGTAGCCAGCACGCGCTCCAGACGACGACCAATATCCAAAAACCGCCACGCATAACCACGGGTCATGGATTCCATGGTCAAGCCGTCAAACGCGGCAAAGGTGATAATCAGCCGATCCAAAGCCGGCAAAATATCCAGCAACGCCGGATCGAACGTTTCGGCCCGAGGGAAATCCTCATCCAGACGGTTGATGATCCGCCAGATATCCAGCGACATGCGATCCCGCACCAGAGCCGCGATACGATAAATGGATTGCAGCGTCGCCGGAAAGCCGTTGGGGTGCGTGTTACGCATGAGGATTTCAACGAGTCGGGCTTCCGCGGAAAATTCCCGCCCTTCCGGTTGCGTATACATGGTCTGCTTTTCCAGGGCGGAGAACAGAATGGGCAACTCGGCGGATGCGTCAAAAGTCTGGTCCATCAGGCGGGTGACAATGCCGCGGGCCAGGCGGGCGTTGGCCTGTGCCCGTTCCTCATACCGCCCCAGCCAGAATAAATTATCTGCCACGCGACTGGGCAAATCCCCCAGAGCGCGGGAAAACACCACGGCCTGACCCGGAGGCTGCAGAAAGCTGAACGAATCAACCGGACCATCTGACAGCACCCACGCATCTTTAGAACCGCCACCCCGCTGCATGGACACAATCATCGAATCCGCTGATCCGGAAAATCTGGCCAGCCCACCCGGCATCACACAATACCCGTCATCCACGGAGGTGGCGTGCAGTCGCAAAACCAGATGCCGCGGCTGCACCCGGTTTTCCACCAGCACCGGCGCCGTGGATAAGGCAACATAGTGTTCGCCGACGAAAAGCGACGGCCCCGCGAGTATACTGTTTCGCAATTTTTCAAGCTCATCCCAGCTTAATTTTCCCGCGAATACCGGCTTATCCTGAATGGAACTGAAAGCTCGCTTAATGACCATTTGCGGGAGATTATCCAGCACATATTTTCGTGCCTCGGCATTGCCGCACCAGAAGGAGTCCACCGACGGCAGCAGTAAATCTTCGCTGAATAAGCGACGACAAATCGCCGGCAGAAACATCATCAAGGCGGGAGATTCCGCCAATCCTGATCCCAGGGCATTGGCCACCGCTACATTGCCGCAGTACAGCGCCTGCACCAAGCCGGGAATCCCCAGGGCGGAATCGGCACGCAATTCCAGCGGATCGCAAAAATCATCATCCTGTCGTCGAAAAATCACGTCCACGCGTTTTAACCCACCGAGCATTTTGAGATAAACGTAATTATCACGTACGATCAGGTCGGCCCCTTCCACAAGCGTGTAACCCAGGTACCGCGCCAGATACGCATGTTCAAAATACGTTTCGTTGTATGGCCCGGGCGTCAACAGCACGATGCGCGGATTTTCCCGATTCGACAGAGATTTAAGCGTTTCGCGCAGCCGACGAAAAAATGTTGCCAGACGGCTGACCCGGCAATCCCGAAACACATCCGGCAGCGCCCGGGAGATGACCATGCGGTTTTCCAGGGTGTAACCCGCGCCCGACGGGGCCTGAGTGCGATCAGTCAGTACGACAAAGCGTCCATCGGCACCACGGCCCACATCCGCGGCGTAGGTATGCAGACGCCGCGCTCCGGGAACGGCCACGCCGTGCAGGGGCCGCAGGAACAATCCCTGGCCAAAGACCAGCTCGGGTGGAATAATTTTTTCAGCCAGCAGGCGTTGCGGGCCGTAAAGATCATCCAGTATGGCATCAAGCAAACGGGCGCGCTGGGCAATTCCCGCTTCCAGAACCGCCCAGTGGGCGGCGGAAAATACTACGGGAAGTGAATCCAGATGCCATGGTCTGTCCATACCGGCCGGATCACCGTAGACGTTGTACGTGACGCC
The DNA here is from genome assembly GCA_021808105.1 of Planctomycetota bacterium. GTDB lineage: Bacteria > Planctomycetota > Phycisphaerae > WQYP01 > WQYP01 > JAMDCX01. The sequence continues at coordinate 14,305 of JAKBCC010000058.1, read as the reverse complement.
ATTGTCATGAATCAACTGCCGGGCGGTTTCCCAGCGATGGTGCAGCTTTTCCGGCCCCAGGTCGTCCAGCAGATTAAAAAACATCTGCCAGTGCGGCCGCACCGCCCCTTGTGCATCGAGCATTTCATCATACAGGCCCGGCGAAGGAGCGTACGATGTATACAATCCGGTATCCACCAATTGCCGCGGCAGGACAGCCTGTTGTTCTTGAAGAGTCATACACCTTTCAACTATACATGATAGTCCGGATTATTCTAAATCATTTCCGCTACTAAACTCGCCGCAAGTCCAGTGTCAATGGAAACTCCAGTGAGCGATCCACCTTACGCGGTCGAAGGACACCTGGCGAATGACCAATCTTAATAAATCGCGCCATCCGCCGCGACTCGGCTTCAAAAGCGTTGACCGGAAATTGATCAAACGACCGCCCTCCCGGATGTGACACATAATAGCTGCATCCTGCAACCGCCTGATCATTCCAGGTATCCACCACATCAAAAACCAGCGGCGTGTGCACCCCAATGGTCGGATGCAGGCACGCACCGGGCTGCCAGGCCCGGTAACGCACTGCCGCAATAAACTCTCCGTTACGCCCCGTTGCATTCAACGGCAACAACACGCCATTGACTGCAATGGTATGCCGCGTGCTGATCATCCCCGATGTTTTTATCTGAAGGCGCTGCAGCGATGAATCCACGTAACGCACCGTGCCGCCTCCCCCAGGCTCCTCGCCCAGCACATTCCACGGTTCCATGGCCTGCCTGAACTCCAGCTTCATACCGCCGGCTGCCACGGACTCTATTTCCCCCAACAGCGGAAAGCGGAACTCCAGGTGCGGGGCAAACCACTCGGATTTCAGCGAAAAGCCCGCCAAGGCGGTGTCCCGCAGTACATCATCAAAATCATCCGCCAGATAATGCGGCAGCATGAATCGGTCATGAAGTTCCGTGCCCCAGCGCACCAGCGGCGTATCGTAAGGCGTTTTCCAGAATCGGGCGATCAGCGTACGCAAAAGCAGTTGCTGTGCCAGAGACATTCGCGGATGGGGTGGCATTTCAAAACCGCGGAATTCCACCAGCCCCAGCCGGCCGCTGGAGGAATCCGGTGAATACAACTTGTCAATGCAGAATTCCGCCCGGTGCGTATTGCCGGTTAAATCAATTAATAAATTCCGAAATATACGATCCACCAGCCACGGCGCAGCCTTCACGCCCTGCTGTCGCTGCAGTTCGTCCATGGCAATTTCCAGTTCATACACCATTTCCGGACGGCCCTCATCCGCACGGGGAGCCTGACTCGTGGGACCCATGCACAAACCGGAAAATAAATACGACAGCGCCGGATGATTATGCCAATAGGCCACGAGGCTCTTAAGCAAATCCGGGCGGCGTATAAAGGGTGAATCGCCGGGCGTCGCTCCCCCAATAACAATATGATTTCCGCCGCCCGTGCCCGTGTGCCGCCCGTCCAGCATAAATTTCTCGGTTCCCAGCCGGGAGAAATGGGCATCTTCATATAGACCCGTGGTAACGGTGACAGCCTCCTGCCACGTTTTCACCGGGTGAATATTGACTTCAATAACGCCCGGATCAGGCGTTACTTTTATGTGGGCCACGCGCGGATCATCCGGCGGCGTATAGCCTTCGATAACCACAGGCGTTTTGAGTTCCGCCGCGGTTTCTTCAATGCGCCCCACCAGGTCGAGATAATCTTCAATATGTCGCATGGGCGGCATAAATACATGCAGCGTGCCATTGCGCGGCTCAACACAAACGGCCGTGCGCACCACATACGGTGCGGATTGTCCCGGTTCCGGTTTCTGGGAAGGATTTTCTGATAAACCCGCCCGGTATTGAGCCAGCGCCGAAGCCGTGCCTTCTTCCGCCAGCTTCCACTGCTGGGCACGCCAATGGCTCTGGCGTTCGGGTTCAGGCACGCCGCGTCGATACTGCTGACCGTCATGCACCTCAGGCAATTCCGATACGTCCTGCATCGGATCGCGTTGGTAAATGTGCGGATACTGACTCTCAGCCACCCAGGGGAGGGAATCCAGGGCAAGCCGCAACCCCATGGGTGAATCGCCGGGAATTAAATAAAGCCGCTCCGGCCGCAGAAACCAGGCACCGGTTTGCCAGATTCCCTCACCCGGACTGCCAATAGGTCGCAATGGCAGAACGTATCCCACAATCTTATCCAGCCCTTGTTCAAATATCTTTGCCAGTCGCAGGCGGTCTTCCGGATTTTTAAGATTATTTTTAAGCGGATCAACATTGACCGGCAATCGCCTTTCCTTCCACAGGTAATACCACACATCCTCATAGCCCGCCCAGGCATGAGAAAAAGAAACATCGCCCTCCAGTCGATCGGTCAGGCGTTGCAAAAAATCCCGCGCGGTAACATCCGTATGCTGATGCTGATCTTCAGGATCGGCAATCAGTTTCGGATCATTCCAGATGGGCTGGCCATCTTTCCGCCAGTAAGACGCCAAAGCCCAGCGGGGCAGCGATTCTCCCGGATACCATTTGCCTATGCCATAGTGCAACAAGCCGCCCGCAGCAAAGCGATCATGCAGTCGCTTGATCAACTCTCCGGCGATTTGCCGCTTGTGCGGCCCCTGTGCGGTGGTGTTCCATTCCGGCGCATCGACATGATCAGTGGCGACAAACGTGGGTTCCCCTCCCATGGTCAAACGCACGTCGTGCTTTTCCAGAAAAGCGTCCACGGTATGTCCCATTGATTCGATGCTTTTCCATTGTTCTTCCGTATAGGGCTTGGTCACGCGCGGATCTTCGCGCACGCGCCGCACGGACATGCTGAACTCAAATTCCGCCTCACAGTCATCAACGGCTCCGGAAATGGGCGCTGCCGATGATGGCTCGGCCGTGCAGGCCAGCGGAATATGTCCTTCACCGGTAAATAAGCCACTGGTGGCATCCAGGCCCACCCAACCCGCGCCGGGAAGAAACACCTCCACCCACGCGTGCAGATCGGTGAAATCTATTTCCGTACCGGACGGCCCATCCAGAGATTTAACATCAGCCGTTAATTGAATCAAATAGCCGGAAACAAACCGGGCCGCCAGACCGCAATGCCGAAATAAATTCACCAGCAACCACGCGAAATCCCGGCATGATCCAGTCCGCAGCGCCAGCGTCTCTTCCACGCTTTGCACCCCGGGTTCCATCCGGATGAGATATTTAAGCAGATGGTTAATTTTTGTATTTATTTCCACCAGAAAATCCTGGCATCGCAGACCTTTGCGTTGGCACGATTTCAGCAGATCTTTTAACAGCGGACCGGGTTCCGTGGTTTCAAGGTACGGCCCCAGCTCGCGTTGCAACACGGGGTCGTACGTGAAGGGATAGTTTTCCGCATCCGGTTCAAGGAAAAAATCAAAAGGGTTGATCACGGTCATTTCCGCAACCAAATCCACTTCCACGCGGAATTCCCTTGTAAGCTCCGGAAAAACCAGCCGCGCCTGATAATTGGCATACGGGTCCTGTTGCCAATTGACAAAGTGTTTCGCCGGCAGCACCCGCAGTGAATAACTGCGAATCGGCGTGCGGGTGTGCGGTGCCGGGCGCAGTCGCACCACCTGCGGCGACAAGGTAACGGGGCGATCATAGCGATAATGGGTGACATGGTTCAGGGCGACAAGTATTGCCATACGTTTGAAACTCCCAGACGACTGCAATTATTGAATTTCATGCCGGCCGCATATCAACAGTTTTTGAATTTACTGTTCCATTTTGACAGCGGGCCTCTGGTGATTCGGCTATTGCTGCTGCTGCTGCTGTTGAACCTGCTCCTCGAGTATCCATGGCACAACGCCGCCCCGGCCGGTGTTGCCGAAAATCGGCACATTCAATGACGACGTCCGCTCGCCCACCAGGTTGCTGGAAATCTCGGGTAAATCCATGGTATGCACCTCAACTTTCATGGTTTCAGTGGCATTGCCACGGTACACGCCTTTATGCGGCGGAACGTCCATGTAGTTCCGCCCGACGGCCATTTTTACAAAATTATCTTTGACTTCACAATTATTGGTCGGGTCGTAGCCCATCCAGCCGGTGGTGGGAAAATAAAGTTCACACCAGGCATGGGTTTCCGCAGCTCCGCGGAATTGCTGATTTCCGGCATGAATAAAACCGCTGACATAACGCGCCGGAATGTGCAGCTTACGCGCCAGGCCGATCATTAAATGGGTAAAATCCTGGCACACGCCGCGCCGGTGCTCCAGCACTTCCGCTATGGTACTGGAAGCGCTGGTGATGCCTTTTTCGTACACAAATTCCGCATGAATCTTATCCATGATATTCAATGCCACGCGGGCCAGCGATTCACGGCCGGCGGGCCTGATTTGCTCCGTCAGTTCCGTTAACGCCGGGCAATCCACCACCGGCGCATCCAGGCGCAGCATATCAAATAAACTGTGATCCGTGGGCGCACTGGGCGGCCACATGTCCGCGGATTGCAGAGTCTGGCGGTCACGATCATAGGTTTGCACCACACTGACGGCCGAAATTTTAACACTCCGATGCAGCTTGTTAATAGCAAACGTGTGCACCGTATTGCCCAGCCAGTCAAAGTAACTATGCACCTCCGACGCCGGCCCAATCCCCAGAACAAACGACAAACGATGCTGCAATCTTTCCTGCCGCGGGGCCATGCGCAATTCCATGACCGTTTCACTAATCAGGGCGGAATAATCCAGTTCGGTAATATGCGTAACCTGAACGAGCATTCAATAAAACTCCAAAACACCGCTTCCATTTTGCTGCGGACGCTATCTCACTATCAACAATCCGCCGGCCCGGGCGCTTACCATTTATCCCATCACCAGTTCCATGCGCGAGGCCTCCTCACCGGAACGCATCAGCCATTGCTCCTGCACCGCAATGGAAGCATCGGCGGCGGAGTTGCGTATCTGTTCAAGAAATGCCAGCAGCCCCTTGTCCTGCGTGGGCGCTGCTCGGGAATATTGCAGTTCCGCAAATAAGCGCCCCAGCCGGCGCTGCGCATCGCGTCCGGCGTCCGCCGCCAGAACGGAACGAATCCGATCCACCGCTTCCAGCGCATGGCGAACACAGAAATGAACGCTGCGCGGAAATGTCGGCTCAAAAAGAATAAATCCAGCCACCAGGCCGGGATCAATTTCGCCCACATTAGCGCGGCGAAAAGCTTCAATGGAACAGCAGGATCGCAAAACCGCCATCCAGTGAATCACGCGCGCCGCCGGATCCAATGTGGCCATACAGTCCATCCGGTACAATGTCTGATATTTCGCCAGCAGAATCCGGCAGGTCATATCCGCCCGTTCGAGATATTTGGACAGTTGAATAAACATCCACACCTGCCCATGGTCAATGGTTTGATCCGCCAGCCCCTGCAACAGCAGCGAACCCGTCAGCATCTGGCGGAAAAATTCCTGCGGGGAATCATCAAAACGCGCCACCGCGTCATCCGCTTTCAGCGACCAGTACAGCGTATTAAGCTGCTCCCACATTTCATTGGAAATGCTTTCGCGGATGGATCGGGCATTTTCCCGTGCTTTGGTCAGGCAACTCATCAGACTAATGGGGTTGGAAGCATCCAACGCCATGTATTTAGCTACACCCATCAATGCCTGAATGGGCGTATGTTCGGGCTTGACCAGCTCCGGCAGCATGTGTTCCTGCCATGTGATTTTCAATACGTCCACCACCGCCTGATGCGAGAGGTCCGGTGCCAGTTCCTCCGCACCGGTTAATGAATCCACACTGACCATCAGAATACGCGCAATATGTTCAGCGCGTTCAATGTACCGACTCATCCAATAACTGGCGTCCGCTACCCGGGCCAGCAGTGCTCGCGGTAAACGCGGAGCCGTCCGGGATGATGTTAATAATGCCGCGCGCGTCATCGTTTGTTCTCCGATTCAAGTACCCATGTATCTTTGCTGCCCCCGCCTTGTGAACTGTTGACCACCAGCGAACCTTCCCGCAATGCCACACGCGTCAAACCGCCCGGCATCACCGTAATTTTTTCCCCATAAAGAATATAGGGCCGCAGATCAATCCGCCGCCCCCGCAGAGCGCCATCCACCAAACTGGGCTGCTGGCTTAACTGCACCACCGGCTGAGCAATAAAATTTCTCGGATTATCACGGATCTTACAGGCAAACTCGTCGCGCTCGGCCGGCTCGGCCTGATGCCCCATCAACATCCCATAACCGCCGGCCTCATTGGTGGCTTTGACCACCAGTTGGTCCAGATGTTCCAGCACATATTTTCGATCATCCGGGCGGCTGCAAATGTATGTCGGCACGCTTTGCAGGATTGGCTCTTCCGCCAGATAAAAGCGGATCATATCCGGCACAAACGGATAGATCGCTTTATCATCCGCGACACCCGTTCCCACGGAATTCGCCAATGCCACATGCCCCAGTCGGTAAACATTCATCAGCCCCGCCACGCCGAGCATGGAATCGGGCCGAAAACATAGCGGATCCAGAAAATCATCATCCACCCGGCGATAAATCACATCCACCCGCCGCAGGCCTGCGGTAGTCCGCATGTAAATGTAATTATCTTCCACCAGCAAATCCCGCCCCTCCACCACTTCCACGCCCATTTGCCGCGCCAGAAAACTATGCTCAAAATAGGCCGAATTAAATACCCCGGGCGTGAGCACCACGATGCAGGGGTCTTCAACTTCCGGCGGAGCCAGATGTTTAAGACACCGCAGCAGATTATGCGGATAATCTTCAATGGGACGCACCCGCGCCGTTTGAAATAAGGCCGGGAACACCCGTTTCATAACCGCCCGGTTTTCCAGCACATAGCTCACACCACTGGGCGTGCGGCAATTATCCTCCAACACCAGATAATTGCCCTTGGCATCGCGGATCAAATCCGTTCCGCAGATCGTAATATAAATATCCCGCGGAATATTGACGCCGATCATTTCGCGCCGGAACATTTTGGCACCGTAAATTAATTCGGCGTCAATAATCTTTTCGCGCAGAATATCCTGCTTGTGATAAATATCGTGGCAGAAGAGGTTTAACGCGATCATCCGTTGTATAAGCCCGCGTTCCAGATGCGCCCATTCCTGATCGGGAATAATGCGGGGAATTAAATCAAAGGGGAATATCTTTTCCACGCCCAGGGTATCTTTATAAACCGTAAAGGTGATACCCTGATTGCGGAAGCACAGGTCCGCCATGCGGCTGCGATGCTGCAAAGCCGTCATTCCAAGATCATGGACCCGGGAATACAACGCGTCATAGTGCGGCCGTGGGCAATCGGGCTTTTCAAACATTTCGTCGAAAAGCCCATCAATCTCATAACCCTGAAACATAGAAGCCAGTCCCTTTCTAACTCGGACCAGCCCCCGCCAATCTCATTATGCCCCAGATCCCCCCCGAAAAGCAACCCGTGACCAGGAGTTTGACACCGCGGGCGTGGTAATTTTTCCGGGCGGGGTAAAAAAGCCGCCTTTTCACAGGAATGCTGAAGCCCACCGGGATAAACCCGGCGGCTCGCCGGTCGAGCTGATGCGCCCGCGAAAAAGGTGTCAGGTACCTTTTATCAGGCCGGTAAAAAAAAGGTGTCAGGTACCTTTTTGGGGAAACGCTAGCGCTTCACGTTTTTCAACTGTCCTATAATCCGTTTGATTTGCTCAAGAATCGCGGCTTTTTGCGCTTTTAACGCTGCCATATGCCGGGCGCTAGCGAAGCCCTGATCATTGGTGATGTGGAAATCCACGTTGACGAGGGCCACATTTTGTTTGGCCAGAGCTACACGCAAAATGGCCGCCAGATACTGTTCTTGCGACTTACTCGCCCCACCGGCCTTCATGGCCGCCGCATACGCCAAGCCCGCTTTCCCCATCGCCTCTTGAGCCTCTGCCAAAGCGTCCTGGCTTTGCACATCGCGTATCCATATTTTTCGCGGATCATTAGGCTTAAGGTTCCGCTTTTTCAGTTGCCAGTACGCTAAATCCTGCATATTAGAATCCAGCAGCGCCCGCGACCGGGCGGCAAGTTCTGCCGATCGCAATTGCCGAACCGCCACTGCATTCGCTTTTGTGGACGACTTTTTGAGTTGGCGTAATTGATCAAACGCCTGGGCTGCCAGCCACTGCTGATGATCGCTTTGCTTGGCCTGCTGCAGATGAGACAAAAACAATTTCGCCTGCACCGCCACCTGAGTCGCCGACAAATTATTCGCCGCCCGGAATCGCGCATGGCCCACATCCCACGCCACCCACGCGGCCTGAAGCCGGGCGTAACCATAATGCAACTGCGCGACACAGCGCTCCACCCGCCAATTCGTCCAGGAAAACGGTTTCGTGTTAATCAAATGCCACAACTTGCGCCGCGCCGCATCCACCGCTTTAGCAATCGGCAACTGCTGCCGGATATAAGCGGCAAACGCCGGATCGTGCCAATATTTTTCCGCCGCCTGCAAATACTGCACCTCAGACACGCGACGAATAATCAGTTGCACCGGCACCTTCCCATTGCTGTCAAAAACCTTCATGGAAAGCGCTGCGGAGTTCCGGTGATAACGAATATTCGGATAAATCCAATGATCAAAACAAAGCGGAAAATCCAGCAACGCCTGCGAGGAATGCTGAATGCCGCGAAACTGCATGGCCGCCTGCGGATCATCCGCTAGAATATCCGCCGGATCAACCCGCTGACCCGCCCGCGGCTGCGGGCGCGGCACCGCAGGTCCATACGGGTTATGCGTGCCCAGATACAGCCAGCCAAAAGGCCCTACCGAAACATGCCACGCGCGAAATTCAATCAACTCATCCAGAAGAAACGTCTGCACCTTCCCCTGAACCCTAAACTTCACCAGCACCAGCACCGGCTGTCCGCGAATAAAGCCAAAATCACTGAGATCCGGCGACCACCGGGTAGCCGAATGGTAACCAATGCGATGAAAGGCAGCTTTAAGAATATGGCGTGTGGTTTGAACGCTTAACACCGTCTCATGCAGAAAATTACTGGGCCGCCCGCTTAATGCCACGTCCAGCCAATCCGTAAGATGTTCATTCCAGAAAGCCGCCGGAATCTGAAATTCATGTTTTCGCGCGTTGATTTTAGGGCCGGCCAATACAACCGAATTATCCGCCGCCGGGGCTGGCGGGTTGGCAGCGTTGACCAGCCCCCCCGCCATCAACACCGCAGCCACAGTTGCACCCGCCAAAAACCGAAAATATCGAATCATCGTTAATCCCCGTTCATCAGCCGCAACCCCGATTCAAGCACCCGGAACCTGCCTGATCGCCCCCGCACGATTTATACCTTCCCAAAAATCGATTATAACGTAGACCGGGAAAGAGGAGTTAGGAGTTAGGAGTTAGGAGTTAGAAGCTAGGAGCTAGAAGTTAGGAGCTAGAACACGGCCCAGCATAGCGCCGGCACTCCGATGCTTCACAAAGCCGCCGGCTCTGCCGGTGGTGGAACCCCCGAAAAAGGTGTCAGGTACCTTTTACGAGGATGCAGAAGTTAACTGTAATGCAGGCGTCCCGCCTGCACCTCCCGCGCATACGTGCGCGAAAAAGGTGTCAGGTACCTTTTTCGGCAAGATGCCTGCGGTCCGACGGTGGTAAAATAACGAAAGGATTCCATAGATGCGTTTTGCAGTGATCATGGCGGGCGGTTCCGGTACGCGGCTTTGGCCGATGTCCACGCGTTTGCGCCCCAAGCAATTGTTGCGTTTTATCGGTGGCCAATCGCTTTTATCTATCGCCGTTGGCCGATTGCGCGGCCTCATTGAACCCGCCGGCGTGTACGTATGCACATCCGCCAACTATGCTGATCAGGTACTGGCGGACTTGGCCATGCTGCCGGAAAGCCAAGTCATCGGCGAACCCATGGGCCGCGATACCGCCAATGCCGTAGCCCTTTCCGCCGCCGTGCTGGCTCGCGTAAACCCCGACTCCGCCATGGCCATTCTCACCGCAGATCACATCATCGAACCGCTGGATATTTTTCAAAGCGCTCTGCGCACCGCCTTTGACATGCTCGATCAATACCCCGAATATCTGGTAACTTTTGGCATTAAACCCACCCACGCCGCCACAGGCTACGGCTACGTGGAGCGCGGCACCGAACTGGGCACCGGCGCGTATAACGTCACAGCCTTTAAGGAAAAACCCGTGGAAGCTGTGGCACAACAATATGTGCAATCCGGGAAATTTTTCTGGAACAGCGGCATGTTTGTCTGGAAAACGCAAACCATTCTGAAACAATTGCAGACGCACTTACCCCAATCCTACGAAGGCGTGACAAAAATTGCCGCCGCCTGGGGAACCAGCGATTTTAAGCGTGTCCTGGCGGACATATATCCCACGCTGCCAAAAATCAGCATCGACTATGCAGTCATGGAGAAATCTTCACATGTTGCCATGGTTCCCATGCCGGTAAATTGGCTCGATGTAGGCAACTGGAATTCCGTAGCCGCCACCGTATCCCCCGACGCCGCCGGCAACCGCGCCGTCGGCTGCCAACTCGCGTCCCTGGATTCCTCCGAAGTACTGGCGATTTCCGAAAAGGACCACCTGATCGCAACCATCGGCCTGAAGGACCTGGTAATCGTCCACACCCCCACCGCCACCCTGGTCTGCCCGGCGAGTAAAACCGAGCACATTAAACAACTGGTCGCCCAGATTCAGCAGCAATATCCGGAGAAGTACACGTGACCGCGAAGGGTTACAGGTTACAGAGGACCGGTTACAGTGATTGAATGAGTAAAGAATAGAAACGAGGAGTTAGAAGTTAGAACACGGCCCGGCACAGCGCGCCGATACTCCACAAAGCCGCCGGCTCAGCCGGTGGTGCAACCCCCGAAAAAGGTGTCAGGTACCTTTTACGAGGACGCAGGAGTTAGAAATTAGAAGGTATGAAAGCGCCGGGCCTCGCATAATGCAAGATGCTAAATGCAAGATGCTAAATGCTAAATTCCAGGTTCCAGCTTCCGCAAGGAACGTACTATGTCACAACGAATCATGGCAATCGACCTCGGAGACAAACGCACCGGCTTGGCCATCGCCGATACCGATACGCGTCTGGCCACACCGTTTGCATTACTGGAAAATCTTACTGAAACTCAACTCGTCGCAGCCATCCAGCGCATCGTGGAACAGGAACAAATCGACATTCTCATCTGCGGCCTGCCCCTGAATATGGACGGCACGGCCGGCCCACGCGTGCGCATCACCCAAAAAATTATCGCCCTGCTCGAAGCCGCCACGGGCAAACACATTGTCCGCGTAGACGAACGCCTGAGCACCTTCGCCGCCGAATCCCGCATCGCCGGCCAATACACCCGCCTGCAAAAACGCCGCCGCATCGACGCCATCGCCGCCGCCCAAATCCTCACCGATTACCTGGCCGCCCTTGGCGAAGAACCTGGAATGTAGAACCTGGAATCTGGAACCTGGAATTTAGCATTTAGCATCGGGCATTTAGCATCGGGCATTTAGCATCTTGCATTATGCGAGGCCGGGCGCTTTCATACCTTCTAATTTCTAACTCCTGCATCCTCGTAAAAGGTACCTGACACCTTTTCCGGGGGTTGCACCACCGGCCGAGCCGGCGGCTATGTGAAGTTTATCCGCACGGCGCGTTGCCCGGAAAAATTGCCACGCCCCGCCCCACACTTTCAAGCCCGACACTTGCTTAACCCCCCCGCATCCGTTAATTTAGTACCTGTACCGGGGGACGTCGTTCAATGGGAGGACGGCGCGTTCGCAATGCGCAGATGGGGGTTCGATTCCCCTCGTCTCCAGTCGGTATAAAAGTTATGGTTATCGCTGCATTCCCAAACAAAATGCGGTGTTTATTCATCGTCAGTTTCCGAAAGCGACCTTGCTCCGGTGGACTTGAATTCCCAAGTGGGCGTAAAACAACTACTGTCGTCCATCTCGACATTCGGCGTATGCATGTGGAGCAGCCCGTGAAAACGAACACACCCAGATCCCGGCAAAAACCACAAAAACTTTTGATTATTTCCTGCTCCGCCGCAAAATGCACCAGTCCCCCCGCGAAAATGCCCGCCATCGAAAGATACGACGGGGTATTTTTCAAGGTACTGCGGAAAGCGTTGCGTGACACGGACCAACGAACTCCCATGGTGCTCCTGATTATCTCCGCAAAATACGGCCTGATCACGCCGGACACGCTTATTGCCAACTACGATACTAAAATAAACCCTCGGCAGGCCGCCAAACTCGGTCACCAAATCCGCCAAGGTGTTAAACTCGCCATCCGAAGGAATAAACCCCGCAACATACTGGTAAATCTGGGGAAATCTTACGAGGCAATTATTCGGGAACTTCCCGAACTGCAAAATGCCGTCTGGGCGAAAGGCCCCATCGGCAAACGTGCTGCCACGCTTAAATCATGGCTCATCAATGACAACTAAGCGATTTTGCATTACGTTAACAACTTATAAAACAGAACCACCAGGGGTAGCCGCACCATGTACGATTCCGAACGAACAATATCGCTGGGACCCCATCAACTGGCAGTCCCTGCGCTATTCGCCAGCTATCGCCTCGGAGATTTCCCCACCTCGGGGCTTCGCAAATTTCCCTGGGCAATGACCCGAACCGAAGCCCTGCTCATCAACGCCTACGACTTCACCCGCCGCAAATATCAACTGCAGCTTGCCAGCGGGTGGAATGCCGCGCAGGACCTTAGCTTTTCCAAACGCCCCATCATCATCGACTCCGGCGCCTATTACTTCATGAAGAAAGCGAAAATCTCCATCACCCCTTCCCAAGTTCTGGACATTGAACTTCGCTCGAATGCGGATGTCGGTGTGGCCCTGGATCACCCATTCCCGCCCGATGCCAAAGATAAAGCCCAACGCATCGCCACCACTATCCGAAATACCGAGATCATGGCCCGACAGATTGCCCAGCATCCCCAAGCCATGGCTTTGATGCCCGTTATTCACGGCCATACGCCCGGGCAACTCCGCCGATGTATCGGGCAACTGCGTGCCATCGCCGACCGGTATCACACGCCACTTCTCGATCACGTCGGGATCGGCAGTCTCGCTCCGCTTGCCCAACGCGGTGACGCCAAACTCGCTGTTGACGTCATCCACGCCGTGCGCCAGGCGTTGCCCCGCTCGCAAATCCATTGTTTCTCTATGGGTTCAGCCTTGCTGATGCATCTGGCTTTCTATAGTGGGGCCGATTCAGTGGATTCTCAAACCTGGATGGTCAGCGCAGGTTTCAAACTGGCCCAGCTTCCCGGCCACTACGTCATGCGCATGGCCAAACGTGAATATAAGGGCGAGGAACATTTCCGCCGCGCCATGGGCCAGTTCCGTCATCGCCTCGCCGTCCTCGCCCAGCAGGAGGGCTTTACCGCCAAAGACTGGATTTCCGGCCACACCATCGACCTCACGCAGGCCGCCGCGCGCCGAGATTATGTCAGCGGCCTGATTGACCTTAAGGGCAACCAGCACGTTCACAACCGCGCCTGCCATAATTTATGGAGTTTTAATTTTGAAGTTCGCCAATATCGGCAAGCCCAACGCACCGGATTGCTGGACGAGTTTCTTGAATCCCGTCTCGGAGGCACCCGTTATTCCGCCGCGTTCTATCACGCAAAAAAGCTCCACGCCAAGGCTCGCAGCGCCGTGTCGCCTAAACTCATTTCGCCCGCTTGCCCAAGGCCGCAACTCGCATTAACATCCGATTATTCGGTCTTATGACCACGGTATTCAAAACCGCCGGCCAACGTCTGGCATCGCGATTTAGCTCATATGGAATCCCTGTGTCTGATTCAATACGTATTCCGGAAATTGGTGACATTATCTCAGTCCGCCAACGCACGTACCTCGTAGAAAATATCCGCCCGCCAGCCGCTACCGGGCGGCCAACACTCTGCAAACTTTCATGCGTGGACGATGACGCCCAGGGCCAAAGCCTTGAAGTCCTCTGGGAACACGAACTCGATGGAAAAATCATCCGCTCCGAACACTGGGACAAGCTCGGCGAACGCGGATTTGATCAACCGGATATTTTTTCCGCCTACTTCCATACCTTGCGATGGAACTGCGTCACTACGACCGACCCGCGCCTCTTCCAGTCGCCTTTCCGCGCCGGAATCAGTATCGAACCGTATCAGCTTGAACCTCTGCGAAAGGCCTTACTGCTGCCGCGCGTCAACCTGTTTATTGCAGACGATGTCGGCTTGGGCAAAACCATCGAATCGGGCCTGATCGCCCGTGAACTTCTACTGCGGAAAAAGGTCCGCGATATTGTTGTCTGCTGTCCGCCCTCCATGCTC
>JAKBCC010000057.1 GCA_021808105.1 Planctomycetota bacterium | reverse complement strand
GAAGTCGCTAAAGAACGCTCCGCCTTTATGAAGTCATCGGGAGAATTTAAGGCGGTTTTTACACGTAATAGGCTTAAGGGCAAGGTTGTGTATCGGAAGGAAAATATCACACGCTACCCCTTTAAGCCCATGGATACACGGTACGCCTACCTCGACGCTGCTATTCAACCGCTGTTCTCGCGCCCCAGCCCGGAACTGCTTGGCCACGCACGGGTGAAAGGCAATCGCTTCCTGATCACCCGTGATACCGCTGATAAAACCCCGGAGGGACCGCCCTTTTATTTTTCCCGTCTTGTCTGCGACTACGACAGCATATCCGGGCACGCACGCCACTTCCCTGCGTTCCTTGCTCCGGATAGCAGTTCGGGCGACAAACCACTGATCGAAGAACAAAAGCCCCACGCCAATCTTTCGCCCTCTGCGCGAAAGTACCTTGCCAAGCTGGGCGTTAAAGCACCGGACACAGACGCAAAGGCGACGGAACTCTTATGGCTGCACGCCCTGGCCATTGGATATAGCCCGGCTTATATTAACGATAACGCCGACGGAATTCGCCGCGATTGGCCGCGCATGCCGCTGCCCGCGAATCGAAAAATGCTGCTGGCATCGGCCGCGTTGGGAGAACAAATCGCGGCCCTTCTTGACACTGTGGCCGGTGTGCCCGGCGTGACCGCAGGAGCACTTTCTCCACTTTTCAAAACCATCGGACCTGTCGCGAAGGTCGACGGTGCACCGATTGATCCCTCCGCCGGAGATTTGGACATCACCGCCGGCTGGGGCCACCGGGGAAAACAAAGCGTAGTCATGCCCGCTAAAGGCAAAACGCAAGAACGAGGGTACAACTCCAGAGAAACCGATGCCATCGCGGCGCAGGCGGCAACCGACCGCACGAACGCCATCGCGATTCGCCACCTGCTGGGGGAAAAAACGCTCGACATATATTTGAACAACACCGCGTTCTGGTGCAACATCCCCACGAATGTCTGGGAGTATTACATCGGCGGTTATCAGGTCATTAAAAAATGGCTGAGTTACCGCGAATGCAACATTCTGGGCCGTTCCATCCAGCCGGATGAGGCCCGTGAAGTAACCAACATGGCCCGTCGCATTGCGGCGATCATTGTTCTGCATCCCAAGCTTGATGAGAATTATCATGCCGTCAAAGATTCCGCCTTCGACTGGCACGGCGGACTTTGAAGCGCTATTATCTAACCGTCTTCCAGAATTTTGTTTCCACCTGCTGAAATTGGCTGAACGTGGTGTTGAGTTTCTGCATGAGCTGGTGCAATTGCGCCTGCCGGGCGGGGGTTTGGGGATTAACCGCAGAGGCTTTGAGTACGTCGGCGGCGCGTTGCAAGTGCCGTGCCGCTTGATCAAACTCGCGCACCGCATCATAAATTTCTACGTTGTTGATGTCTTTCTTACTGGGCTTGTAAAGCAGCCGCCAGGGGCTGTGGCGAATTTCCACGGCGAAGGTCTTAAGATTCACCGAAGCTCCATGCAAGGCCCGGATGATACCGTCTATGCGATCCTGATTTTTGGCTAATAGAGACTTGGCGTGTGCAGTTAACGCAGTACTGTTGGTGAACGTGGCGTGCACCTGATTCAGGTCAGATTGCGCTTTGGCCAGTAATGCGGGGATAGCTTTTTTTATATCCGCTGTGACGGCATTGATATTCATAACCGCCCCTTTTCGACCGGAATGCAGCAGCTTTCCGGCTTGATCCATGGCATAAGCGGTTTTTTCCGCAGCAACATCGTATTTGGCAACGACGGGTTTAATTTCCCCATGCACCGACTGCAACACCCCGGCGGCACCGGATGCGGCCGTGCGGACAGAGTCAGCGGTCGCGCCGAGCTTGGTTAAATCCGCGTTTATAAGCGGCACGGTGGTCGTGCGAACTTGCGTCACCATCGCTTTAATTTGCGGGGCCAAGGAAGCCACCGTCGCCAAAGCATGGCTTATACCGCTGGGCCGGCCGGTTAAAACGTAATTCGGGGGCAACCGCTTTCCCGATCCCAGACTCTCAAAATTCAGCCAGCTTGTGCCGGTGATGGTACCCCCAATAACCACGTGAGCGCCCGTGCGCAGTGTATATTTTTTTGGCATGGTGAAGGTAACCTGAACAAAAGGCTTTTTTACATTGGTTATTAAATGGATCGATTGGATTTCCCCCACGGTAAAGCCCGCCACCCGCAGATTATCCCCCACCTGCAGACCGCCCAGATCATCACCCAGTGAAAAACGCGCGGCGCGCACCTGCACGGGTTCAAATACCCGTGCGAAGCCCTTGATCGCCACGATCAAAACCAGAATCAGCATGATGCTCAAAAGCATAAACACGCCGGCCCGAAAGGCATCACGTTGTTTTTTTGCCATGCGGCACCTCATGTAGCTTGCGTCCAAGAAGTTCAGCCTTGTAGCTGCATTGATCAGAGGGGTTTATAAACGGCCCATCCAGCCGGCCATCGACAAACTGCCGCACCAGAGGATCAGCGGTCGTACGAAAATATTCCACAGAGCCGATGGCCGCAAATTTTCCATCAAATAATAAAGCCAGGCGATCAGCAAGTTGAAATGCGGATTGCATGTCGTGGGTAACCAGGACGCTGGTAGCGCCCATTTTATTTTTCAGGTTCATGATCAATTCACCAATTTGCGCTGTGCTGATGGGATCCAGACCTGCGGTAGGCTCATCATAAAATAAAATCCGCGGCTGCATCATCAACGCTCTGGCCAGACCTCCGCGCTTTTTCATACCGCCGGAAAGTTCTGCCGGCAGTTTATCAATATGCTCGCGCAGGCCGACGAGTTGGAGATAGATCTGCGCCATAAGATCAATCGTCTGATCATCCAGATCAGTGTGCTCCCGCACGGGCAACGCCAGATTTTCCCGCAAAGTCATAGAGTTAAATAGTGCCCCGGTCTGAAACAATACCCCTACGGATTTCCGCCAGGAATCCAGCTCACGGCGGTCCATATCATTAAGTGACCGCCCGCGAATCAGCACGTGCCCGGCGTCAATTTTGAGATGCCCCATCAGTACACGCAAAAGCGTGGATTTCCCCGAGCCTGATCCGCCCAGAATCACCAGCGTTTCTCCGGGAAAAATATCCAGATGAAGATCGTGGTAAATCATCCGGTCGCCAAAGTACTTGCTGATGCCCTGAAGTTGAATCAATGGTTCCGGCATTACACGCCCAGGTAAAAGAAGACCGAAGTAAAAATCAGATCCACCAATATCAACGCTACAATGGTGAAGACCACGGTTTTGCTGGTATTCAAGCCTACGCCCTCGGCCCCGCCGCGGACTTTCAACCCCAGGAAGCAGGCAATGGCGGTGATCAGCACACCGAATACGGCGGCTTTGGCCAGCCCGGTAATGAAATCACCGACTTTTAGAATCGCCAGGGCGTGCTGGGTGTATTGCAGGGAGCCAAGATGCAGTAACAGCACCGACGCCACCAAGCCACCGAACATGGCAGCCAAATCTCCCACCACCGTCAGGCACACCATCATTAACATGCCCGCAACCACGCGCGGCACCACCAGGAACCGGACAGGATCTATGGCCATGGCCTCCATGGCTTCAATTTCCTCTCCCACGACCATCGTCCCGATTTCCGCCGCGATCGCCGCCCCGCCAAACCCGGTCATGACCACGGCCGAAACCAGCGGCCCCATTTCCCGGAATGTCGCCAGGGCCACCACATCGGCGGTAACCGGGACCATTCCAAATTTTGCAAATTCCGGTGCAATCTGTATTGCCAGGATGGCCCCGATGCAGAACATTACCAGCGAGACAATAGGAATGCTTTCCACACCGATGCGGTTCATTTGTATCCATAAATTCCGCCAGGCCAGCAGCCTGCCGCGCCCGCTGGATAGTGCCGGACCGATGGCCCGAAGCGTATCCAGCAGCAGGTAGAAAAAATCGCCGAAGAATTCAATGGCTGCGCGCATCCGCACCTCCGAATTTCTGGCCGGATGGATCCTGGGGCGATGGCGGCGGACAAAGCGGACAATTTCGCGGAACCGAGCAGGATGATCCGGCTAAAAGTTCAGCGGCTTGCGCTGCGGGCATATCATCAACCATGATGACCATATCATCAAGATGACCAATCTCAATGACCCCGCGCACTTCCTTATGCAGATGTGCCAGATAAAGTTGTGCTTCGGGAGGAAGGTTGCGAAGAACCTCCACCAAAATCGCCAAACCCGCCCCGCCGAAACGATTCAACTGCGCAAGTTCAAAAATGAGCTTTTGGGGTTTATATCTATCAACGATTGCCAGCAGCTCAGTACGCAACAGCGGGACAAGATCAAACGTCATGCCGGCATTCAGGCGATAAAAAATTCGGCCTCCACCAAGATCCTCAACGGTTCCCAAGGCAGCGTGCGGCACCGGCTTTTTATGAAATATCATGGCGCACCTCTCGATATCGCGGAAACGGGATCCCCCTGCACGACCTTGCGTCCGCGCAACTCAATGCCGGCGGAGCGGCGCGCGGTATACCACTTTTTCCAACGCGCCGTGGCCGCGCTGCGGCGCGTTTTAGACGCATAGTATATGAACCCAAATTGGTGGCCGGTGATTTTGCGCAGGGCATAAATGGCGTAAAAGCGAATGGCCGAGTCCTGGCTTGACAAGGATTTTATGAGCATGGGAATTGCCGTTTGATCATGATGCAGGGCGGCCAATTTCATAGCGGGGATCTTCAAAGCCGGATCATCACTGGCTAAGTCAGGCCGGCCTAAGGACAAAAACCCGCAACCCGTCAGCAGCAGGGCCACAGCCAGAACTGCATATTTAGAAACCCGCATTGCCCTGTCCCAGTCAAACACTACAGCGCGTAGCCCTATACCAGCGCAAATCATAACCGAATTTCGTCATTGGGCGGAGATGCGGGGAAATTTATGAGGGAATTGGGCGGGCGGGGGATAGTGGCTTTCCAACGAGTCCGGGACTGTCTGATCTACAGCGGAAAACAGAGATTTGGGGACCGATAAGCTTGGGGGGCAACGTATATTTTGGTTGCGGGTTCGGGTAATTTGTCAAAATTATAGCTTTGGATATAATGCGGTGCTCTCTGGCCCTCATCGTCTAGAGGCCTAGGACACGGGCTTTTCACGCCTGTAACTGGGGTTCGAATCCCCATGAGGGCAGTTTGGTTCAGCCGCCGCAGCCTGCAGGCAGGCCGCGGCGGCATTTGAGGAATTCGAGGAATTAAATGTCGATTAAAGCTATTGATTTACGTCGCGGAGTTGCGGTTGAATACAACAACAAATTATATGTTGTGCATGATTTCGCAAAAGTATCCAAAGGGAATTGGCGTTCCTTCATGCAGGTAAAGCTCAAAGATACGCAAACCGGCAGCATCATTGAACAGCGGTTTCGCGTGGATGATACGCTGGAACAGGCTTTTCTGGATCAAAAGCCCATGGAATATCTGTATTCCGACACAACCACGCATTATTTCATGGACCTCCATGATTTTGAGCAGCTTGAACTTTCCGGCGACGTGGTGGGTGAAGCCGTGAAATATCTCAAGCCCAACACGCAAGTCCAGATCACCATGTATCAGGGCAAGCCATTTTCGGTGGAATTGCCCAATACCGTGGAACTGGAAATTACCGATTGCCCACCGAGCATTAAAGGGGCCACGGTAAGCAATGTTGGCAAAGATGCCACGCTGGAAACCGGCATGATTCTAAATGTTCCCGACTTTATTGCCCAGGGAACCGTCGTGCGGGTGGATACCCGCACTGGTGAATATCTTGGCCGGGTAAATGACTGACGCCCCAATGGTGGCAAGTGCGTTAATGCCTTGCCATGCGGACGTTAGGTTGATGACGATCCAGCATTGATTTCCCGGATATGCCCGCTCCTGCCTGCAGGCCGGCGCGGAATTGAGACCCGCAATGACCGATATCCCTCCCAAGCTGCCTGCTGATGATACGCCATCCCAGGACGCACGCTATAAACCGCCAGCAAAGTTTTCCAAACCCAAACCTCCGGTGCTGCCGAAGCGATTTTTGCTTTTGCTCGTCGAACCTGAAAAATGGGCGCAGGCTGCCATGTATCCCGCATCGGTTACCTTTTGGCCCCTGGTCTGGGCCATGATCATTGCGGGCTTGTGCATGGGCTTTTCTACCTCCGCCGGGTCCATCAAACCCTTGCAGGAGTTTGCCGCGACGTATGACCAGCACTTTCTGCCCGTGCAGCTTGATAAAGGGCAATTGTCGATTATCCGCCCCAAAGGCCCAACAAAACTAATACCGATGACCGTGCAAACACCAATGGAAACAGTACTGGCCGATCCCGCACTTGCCGGTGCCGCAACACTGGCGACGCATCCATTCATCGTACTTTTGGATCGCAACAGCGTGGTCTTGACCGGTTCGAACTGGAGCAGTCCATGGTTGATTATGCCCATGGCGCAGTTGCAGCGGGAGATCGTAGCCGTCAACGGTCTGCTCAAGCCGTCGCTGGCCAGGTCCGTGCCGACCGATCAATTACCCGCCGTCATTCTTGATTCCAAAACTCTCCCCCCGCTGATGCCCCTGATCAGCCTGATTTTAGGCTTGGCATCCATACCGGCGTATGTTTTATGGTTCTGCGTCTGGACCGTGCTGATGGTATTTCTGACCGGGTTTGTGGTGCGGTCAATCAATCGCAGCATCGGAATGCCCCTGAAAGTCGCGTGGCGGATTTCCATGGCGGTCATGATTCCACTGCTGGTGCTGCGCGGATTACTGGCCGCCTTCGGCGTAGTTCCGGCGCTTAACCCATCTCCCATAACCGATCAAATCATCTACATGGCCCCCATCGCGCTGGCCTTATGGGCCGCCGTATTGGCCAACCGCAAGTTCAGCAAACCCTCCGGCCCAGGTCGCCGCAAACCTTAAACTGTGACTATCGCGCAGGAACCGGATAAGATCAATAGTTTGCAACGACCATTGGAGAAAAGAACATGGTTGAAGTCAAGTCCTATTATTGGAGGGAGATAGAAGATCTGCCGCCGGACTGGCAATCTTTGCGCCATGACCAGACGGAAGCGCTGGTGCGGGCGTGGCAAACACAAGCCATTGACATGCAGGACCGCGATGCGTACAAGGATTTCCTGATCAAATTACGACGACAATGGGCCATCGAAACCGGGGTACTCGAACGACTTTATTCCATCAGCGAGGGTGCCACTAAAACCCTCATTGAACAAGGCTTGGATGCGGCTTTCATATCCAGCGGCGATACGGACCGATCGGCCGGCGAAGTGGTCGCGGTGATTAAGGACCAATACAGTGCCATTGAAGGACTTTATCAATTTATCTCCGGCAGTAGATCGCTCAGTAAATCATATCTGAAAGAACTGCACGCAGTGTTGACCGCCAATCAGAGCCATTACGACGCGATTGATACCCTTGGCCAGCGCGTACAAAGGGAACTGCCGCGCGGCGTCTGGAAACGTCTGAAAAACAACGTTGAAGGCCCTGATGATTTTATCTTTGAATTTTGCCCGCCCGAGCATGTTGAATCTGAAATGGATCGCCTTTTGCAGTTGCACGCAGCGCATGAAAAAAATGGAGTGCCGCCGGAAATTGAAGCAGCGTGGCTGCATCATCGTTTTACGTTGATACATCCCTTCACCGATGGAAATGGCCGCGTGGCGCGATGCCTTGCGACCTTAGTTTTGCTTAAGCATAAATGGTTTCCTCTGGTAGTGACACGCAATGAAAGAATGGATTATATCAATGCATTGCGATCCGCTGACAGCGGGGATTTATTGCCCCTTATCAATCTTTTCTGCACACTTCAGACCAGGTCGGTCCGTCAGGCAATGAGCCTGAGCGAGGAGACGGCTGGTGAGGCAACTGCCATGAAGTCCACACTAGGCGCCATTAAGAACAAGCTCACGCAACAGCTCCAGGCCGTGCGAACCCAGAAAATGGAAATATTGAAAACCGGAGACGCATTATACGCGATGGTGAGTCAACAGCTTGCCGATAACGCCGGGGAGATTAACAGCACCCTGGGATCTCTTCATATCCAAGCCTTTGCCGATCAAGCTAATCGGCGTAACCCTAAGGACGCCCCGATCGTAAATTTTCATGGATTTCAGATTGTTACCTGCGCAAAAGCTTTGGGCTATTACGCCAACCAGCAGGTGTACCAGGCATGGGCGCGGCTTGTTATATCTACCACTGGCCAATCTTCCCCCTTGCGGACCGAATTGCTCTTCGCGTTCCATGGCATCGGCGGCAACTCCGACGGCGTGCTGGTATGTTCCGCCATGGCGTACACGAAACAGCCCACGGACGAGGGGAAATCAGAGATAAGCGAGATTCGTGCGTTGATTGATGAGCCATTTTATTTTACGTACGATCAGGACCCGACGAAGGTCGCGGAAACATTTAGAAAATGGACAAATTCTGCGATTCTTAAGGGATTGGATTACTGGAGGAAAGGTCTAGGGGCATAGCGGCGGGAATTCAGGGCGTCAATCGTGTAAAATAGTGGCATGTTTACGGGCTTGATACAAGCGACAGGGATCATTCACGCGGTAATGGATACGCCGCGCGGTCGGCGTATTGTCGTGGATGCTGCAAATTTTGGGCCGGTTTCTTTTGACATTGGTGAAAGCATCGCCGTCTCGGGCATCTGCTTGAGTGTGGTCCGCATTGAACCGGGCCAGCGATTGGAATTTGACGCCGTGCGCGAAACCATGGCGGTAACTAATCTGGGTGATCAACATCCGGGCGATACGGTGAACCTTGAACGCTCACTACGCGCGGGCGATCTGCTGGGCGGCCATTTTGTGCAGGGACACATCGACGCTGTGGCCGAGGTTGTCAAAGTTCACGCGAACCCCGGTGACTGGCGGCTTTTTTTCTCCCTGCCGGAACCGTGCCGCAACATGATTGTCCCCAAGGGGAGCATTGCCATTGATGGCGTGAGCATGACCGTCGCATCGGTGGATTCCAACACCTTCAGCGTGGCGGTGATTCCCCTGACCCGGGAATTGACCACGCTGGGCTTGCTGAAGGTGGGCAACCGAGTGAATATTGAAACCGATATTTTAACCCGCACGGTGGTCAATTATCTCAAACATCTTGATCCCATAGCGCTTCAGCGCTTGGCCCAGAGTCCGGCTGATGGGATGATCGGGGCGATGCCATGAGCGCATACCTGCCCACCATCGGCATAACCATGGGTGACCCCGCCGGCGTGGGCGCTGAAGTCATTGTCAAGGCCCTTTCCGACCCGCACATACGCAAAATGGGCCGCTTTGTGATATTTGGCTTTAATGAACTATTGGCTTACTGCGCTGATCTGGCGGAAATTGAGCCATTCTGGTGGCGCGATCAACATGAACGGCTGCGCCCCTACGACCATGACGCCGTGGTACTGGACTATGACGAATTCTCCTTTCTGGGAATGGATGTGCGGGCCGCCTCCAAACAGGGTGGGCTGGCCTCCATGAAATTTGTCACCGATGCCATTGAGGCGGCAAGAAAAAATCAAATCGACGCCATTGTCACCGGGCCGATCTGTAAGGAAAGCTGGAAACTTGCCGGCTATTCGCGGTGGCCGGGCCACACGGAACTGCTGGCTGAAAAAACCAACTCCCGGCGCTATGCCATGATGTTCGCCGCCAATCCGCCGACCGAGTCATCAGGCAGCGGCCCAGACGCCGTGGCAGCACCAGCGTCGCACAAAGGCTTGCGCGTGGTGCTCTGTACAATTCATGAAGCCCTTTTCGAGCTGCGCCATAGCTTTAAAATCGGCACGGTATTTGATCCCATTGATCTGGCGCACCAGGCGCTTAAAGATTGGTTTGGCATTGAGCACCCCCGCATTGCAGTATGCGGATTAAACCCCCACGCAGGTGAAAATGGGCAATTTGGTGATGAAGAAAAGCGGATTATTGAGCCGGCGATACTCATGGCCCGTCAGCATGGCATTGACGCCCAAGGGCCCTTCAGTGCGGACACCATTTTTTATAAAGCTGCAAAAGGCGCCTATGATCTGGTCGTGGCGATGTACCATGACCAGGGGTTGATACCTGTGAAACTGCTGGATTTTAATAACAGTGTCAATTTGACGCTGGGTCTGCCGATTATTCGAACCAGTGTGGACCATGGTACCGCGTTTGATATTGTGGGCAAAAATAAGGCTGATCCGGGCAGCATGAAGGCGGCCCTGACTATGGCGTGCCGAATCGCCGCGCAGAGCCGGAAAAATCGCGTTGAAAATCGCACGCCTGACTCCCACTAAGGGTTTGGCACCGCCTGAAATTGCCGTCGGCAGCCCGCAGCAGTAAACTCAATCCATCGATGGAGAGCGTGGCGAAATAAATAACACGACCCTATTTCAGGAGTTTTCAGCACTTGTCTAAAGATCATCGCACCGAATTATCCGTCCAGCGCGAAAAGGCGATTCTCGTAGGCGTGCTGCTGCCGGACTCAACGGCTGATCCGCGCGATCCGCTTGGCGAGTTAGCCAGTCTGGCGGCAACCGCCGGAGCCGAGGTTATTGAGCGCGTTATTCAGCAGCGTCAAAGTATTGACCCCGGAACTTATATCGGCCGGGGCAAAGCGGAAGAAATCGGGCGCATGGTCAAAGCGCATGGTGCGGAGGTGGTGATCTTTGACAATGACATGTCGCCCAACCAGTTGCGTGATCTGGAAAAGATTTGTGACTGCAAAGTTCTCGATCGCAGTGAATTGATTCTCGATATTTTCGGTACACGGGCCAGAACCCATGAAGCCCAATTGCAGGTGGCGCTGGCGCAGATGGAATATACCTATCCGCGCCTCCGGCACATGTGGGCGCATCTGGAACGCATTGGTTCCGGTGCCGGAGCCGGCGTTGGGGCGCGCGGCCCCGGTGAAATGCAGTTGGAAATTGACCGCCGACTGGTGCGGGACAAAGTTTCCGATTTGAAAAAGCGCATTGCTCAGGTGCAGGAGCGCAAAAGCCGGGAAGTTTCCACCCGTAAAGAACAGCATTTCACCGTCAGTCTGGTGGGCTACACCAATGCCGGCAAGAGCACGATGTTTAACACGCTGACTGGAGCGGGAACCTTTGTGGAAGATAAACTGTTTGCTACGCTCGATACCAAAACACGCCAATGGCGCTTGGCCAGTGCTCACAGCGGCTTGCTGTCGGACACCGTCGGGTTTGTACGCGATTTGCCGCACCATCTCGTGGCATCATTCAAAGCGACTTTAGAGGAAGCCACTCATGCCGATTTGCTTCTGGTGCTTCTGGACGTTTCACATCCCCATGCCATGCAGCAGTTGATCAGCGTGCAGAAAGTGCTGATGGATATTGGTTGCGGCAATCAACGGGCGCAGTTGCTTTTAAATAAAACCGATGCGGTGGCTTCGCCGGATGATCTGGCATTCTGGAAACTTAAATTTCCCAACGCCCTGCCCGTCAGCGCCAAAACCGGTGAAGGCGTCGCCCGGCTTACCGAAATGGTCTTAAGCGCCATGCTTGGAGAGCTGATTCACGCCCGGATATCCGTACTGCTTTCCGACAGCAAGGGCATTACGTTTCTGGAAAAATATGCCACCGTGCTGGCCCGCGATTATGAATCGGTTGCCAATCGGGTGGTGCTGGAAGTGCACATCAGTTCGCGTATCATGCAGCAGATGTATAATCATGCCCGCCATCCGGAAATCCTGCAGCAACAGCCGATTCATGATAATGGCAGGAGTCACGGCGCGGCACCGCTGCTGGTTTCGCAATTATTGCCGGCAGATTTTGGTGAACATCGGCTCCTGGGAACAGCCACGTAAAAAAACTGGGCGCTTGTCAAAGGATTAGACATAACCATGGCTCGATGTTTTGCCATTCACCCTGCGGATAACGTGGCCACCATGCTGGATAACGCCGATAGTGGTTCACACGTAGAAATTCTTGGTGCGGGCAGCGGCAATATTCTGACCGTTGGAGAAAACCTGGAACTTGGGCATAAAGTCGCAGTTATAGATATCGCCCGGGGTGCACCGGTGCTGAAATATGGCGTAGCGATAGGAATCGCCGACCAGAACATTCATCGTGGTAGATGGGTGCATTTGCATAATTGCAAAAGTCATTTTGATCAACGCTCCGGCACGCTGGACTTGCACACCGGAGCCGCTACGGACACACGTTATGAATAATATTGCACCGATAACATGGCAGGGATACCTGCGGCCTGACGGCCGCAAGGGCGTGCGAAATATTGTGCTGGTGATTTACACCGTGGAATGTGCCAGCCATGTGTCTCATGCCATTGCCAAGGATCAGGAGGATGTCCACGTTATCGGTTTTCCGGGATGTTACGACAATCAGTATGCGGTGCGTCTGATGCTGGCGCTGGGGCGGCACCCGAATGTGGGCGCGGTGTTAAGTGTGGGACTGGGATGTGAATATACCCAACCGGAAAAAATTGCCCACGTGGTGCGGGAAAGCGGACGGTCGGCGGAATGGTTCTATATTCAGGATGCCGGGGGCACGCGGGCGGGAATCGAAAAAGGCATCGAGATTGTTACCCGCCTGCGGCAGCAAATACGCAGCACCGCCAAGCGCGTACCCATGACGTTGTCGGATTTGAGCATCGGCTGTGAATGCGGCGGATCGGATGGCACCAGCGGGTTGGCTGGAAATCCGGTGGTGGGCCGTTTTTTTGATCGGCTGGTGGATGCGGGCGGAAAAGCGCTTTTTGAAGAAATTGTGGAGATGATCGGACTAAAAGAAATCATCTTATCCCGTGCCGCATCACCAGAGGCACGCGGGCAGCTTGATGAAGCTTACGAAAAGGCGGCCCGGTACTGCCAAAGTGTGCGGCAATATTCCGTATCACCGGGTAATTTTGCCGGCGGTTTGACCACCATTGAAGAAAAAAGCATGGGGGCGTTCGCAAAAAGCGGCACGCGGAATATTCAAGGCGTAATAAAAGTATCCCAGCAACCGCCCCATGCAGGCCTCTGGCTCATGGACAGCGTACCCGATGCGCACTTTATGAATTTTGGCTATACCAACCCCAATGATACCGAAGGAATCATGGATTTGATCAGCGCCGGATGTCAGATCGTACTTTTTGTAACCGGCCGCGGCTCTGTGATCGGCTCACCCATTGCGCCGCTCATCAAAATCACCGGCAACAGCCACACGTTTAATCGCATGGCGGACGATATTGATTTTGACGCCGGAACTGTGCTGGATGGCCGCATGACCATGGATCAGGCGGCGGAGGCGTTAAAAAATCTGGTCATCAACATTGCCGGTGGCGCTGTAAGCAAACCGGAAGCATTGGGACATCGGGAATATTTTGTCATGTACAAACATCAGGATACGCCACTGTTGCAAATTGGTTGCCGGGCGTGAAGGCCAGGCTCCCATGGCTTTCATGGGCGGCTTTAATCGGCTATTATTACGGGTATGGAGGAATTACGCCCGGGCGGTTAAGACCGGCAAGCGAGGGATGGCCCGAGTTTTTGGAGCAATGAGAAAAATCTATGACGCAGGCAGATATCACAGTTGTTACCGAATCGCAGTTGCCGGTAATTGTTGAACTATACAATCAGGTATTTCGACCACCGGAAAGCGAAAATTACTTTCGTCGTCGGTTCCAGGGCCGCTACAATGTTCTGGCTATGCTGGCATCGCTGGATAACCGGCCCGTCGGATTCTGCGTAGGTTTTGAATTAAAGCCCTTAGTCTTTTACAGCTGGCTGTTGGGCGTGCATGGCGATTTTCGCCGCAAAAGCATCGGGCGGCAATTGCTGGAATCGCAGTTGGAATGGGCCAAAAACCATAACTACGAATTTGCGCGGCTGGAAATTTTGAATCGCCACCGTGCCATGATGCATCTGACGGTTTTGCTGGAATATGATGTTGTCGGCACGCGCTGGGACTCCATGCACACCGACCTGCTGATCCAATTTGAAAAGCCGCTGACCAATGATCTGCGTTAACCGCACCTTGTTTCCCCTGGCATGTTCCCTGCTTCTGGCAACGCCTTTATGCGTGCCGGCAGCAACGGTGGCCCAGCCCCTGGCTGATGCCTACCAACACGTGCTAAGTTCCATGCGCCGGCCACCCGCCGCTGGCTTGCTCGTCACTAGCGTACTACTGCCGGAAAATCTCAGACACATCGGGTTGCAACCGGGAGATATTATTACCCGCCTTGGCGGCACGCGCATGCGCGACTTAATCACATTGAAAACCGTCCTTGTCACTGACCGCACCTCCAAACAACCGATTTCCATCATCGTGGCGCGCGGCACGACAATCCACCAGTTTCTGGCTCCTCTACCCGCGCTTATGACACTGGAGCACATCGGCATAATCAGTGTGCGGGCCGGTGCCGCGGCACCATTAAACCCGCCGCCCACACCCCGCCATGATCTGAAACTTCAGTGGTCGCGCGTTCAAACTGTTGAACCTCACGGGCGGCAGGCCGTGGGCCATGACCTGCGGATGCTGGTTTTTTATCACCAGTTGGTAGTCGGTGCGATTCATCTGCAGGTTTTCCATTCTGGTGCGTTATGGAAATTGCTATGGAATCAGGAGTCTGTCTCGGGCGGTCCGCTGCCGGCAATGGCCTGGCAGATCAGGTTTATTCCCGGCACCTACCAACACGCACCGGCGCTTCGCACGATATCCTTTACCCGCTGGTCCAAACAAGGCATTCTGCAGGGCCGCCGCGAGGGAAACAGGATTCAAACAGTATTTACGGCAGCAAAAAATAAATTTCGTTCTTCGCGCACTGTGCTCTCCGCGGCCAACGCCGTACCGTTGCCCCTCCTGGCTGTACTGGCGTCCGCCATGCCGGCCCAACGCAATCGGGTGCTGCCGATTACCGATTTAGCACAGGACACCCTGGAAACCCGCTTAGGCTGCGTGCTGACCAGCGGCAAGCAGCAGGAGATTCATTTTGCAGGGGCGGATCAGCCGGTGCGAGTCATGCGCATTCTATGGATGGATATCGTGCGCGATAAATTCTGGCTTTCACCGCGCGGCGCTTTGCTGGGAATACATTTTGGCCGCGACTTTTCCGCCTATCGCGTAAGCGGTGCATCCGTTGTACACCGGATAATTCCCAAAACCCGCCTGATTAATATGTTGCCCGCCACAGCACGCATCCAATAATATTCCGGAGAATAAAATCCCCATGCCGATGTTTACTCTGCTTTCTGACCCCGCCGCATACCGCCCCTGCACCCAAAATATGCTGGAGGATGTGGAATTTCGCGATTATTGGCTGGGGCATTTTGTAGAACATTTTGAGCTTATGGCTACGCTGGCACTACAGGTGTATGGCCCCTCCGCCGCCGACAACATTTCCGCCGCCCGGCAGGATCTGGCGGCTGAAATGGCCGCCCTGGCAGTGCAGCCGAATCGCTACGGCGAGCTGGATTTGCAGATGCTCGGCCTGTTGCGGCAGAACTGCCTTTCCCGCAATCACATTCCCGATCCATTCCTACTGACCAAGCAACGCGAAAATACCGCCATGCTGGCCCTGTATCCGCGGGTGGCTGCAGAAATGGATGGATACACCGATGCGGCCCAAGCACTGCGCGTGCTGGTGGAAGGGGCGTTCGCCGGAAATATTTTTGATCTCGGTGCCACTGCCACCACCAAATTATACGCTCATGAATCCCCCGATTTTTTCAAAGTTCGCGCCGGGCTTAAAGGCAAGCGCCCGTGGCTGGTGGATCAACTCGACAACTTTTCCCAGCGGCTGGTGCAAGGCCCACTTTATCACAAAGCCCTGATATTTGTGGACAATGCCGGCAGCGATTTTATTCTCGGCATGATACCCCTGGCAAGATTCCTGGCCCAGCGCGGTACCCACGTGTGCCTCCTGGCCAATGAATCCGCATCGCTTAATGACATGACCATTTCGGAAACCCGTGAACTTTTGCCGCACCTGGCCCAGCTTGATCCAATTCTCGCAATGCTTCTGAACACCGGCATAATTACCTGTGAAAGCTCCGGCGGCACCACGCCACTAATCGACCTCCGGCACATCTCCGATGCCTGTAACCGCGAGGCCGCAAATGCGGACCTGCTGATTTTTGAAGGCATGGGCCGCGCATTGGAAAGCAATTTTAACGCATCCTTCAAGGTTGACACCGTGAAGCTCTGCATGATCAAGGAAGACATCATCGCCCAGCGCCACGGCGGAAAAGTTTTCGACGTCGTGTTTCGGTACGATCGCACTTGAGGAGAAAATAAAATGATCCCAACGATTGGCTTTATCGGTACCGGGCGCATGGGTACGCCCATGATTAAGAATTTAATTGCGGCAGGATTTTCAGTGCGCGTTTATAACCGCACCGCTTCCCGCATGAGCCACGCCATAGCAGCCGGTGCCGTGGCGTGCGCCCAACCGGCAGAAACGGTGGCAGCTGACGGTATTGTCTTAACCATGCTGGCCGACGATGCGGCCGTGCGAATGACGATGCTGGGGGATGGAGGCATTTTGAAAAAACTTGGGTCCAAAGGTATACATGTATCAATGAGTACCATCGCCCCAGGCACTGCTCAAGACTTAGCCAAATTGCATTCAGAGCATGGATCAACGTATGTGGCCGCGCCGGTATTTGGTCGGCCCGATGCCGCTGCGGCGCGCAAGCTCTGGGTATGCACATCCGGAGAAGCCGCCGCCAAAGCCCGTGTGCGACCGGTACTTGAAGCACTGGGACAGGGCGTGGTGGATTTTGGTGATCGTGTGGAGTCAGCCAACGTACTGAAATTATGCGGCAACTTTATGGTGGCCGCCGCAACCGAAGCCATGGCCGAGGCGTTTACGCTCGCGGAGAAAGCCGGGGTTAATAAACAATCGGCACTGGAACTGCTTTGTGGGCATCTGTTTGCCAGTCCAATTTACCGCAATTATGGCCAGTCGATTGTTGATACCGCACATGATCCCGCGAAATTTGTACTGCGGTTGGGATTGAAAGATATGCGACTTGTAAGGGACGCCGCCGATCAGTTCGGCGTACCGATGCCGCTGGCCGATCTGGTTTTTAATCGCCTACAGGCGGGCGTCGCCAAAGGCCGGGGCGAATTAGACTGGACTGGCTTAGCGCTGGGCGCCCGCGATGATGCGGGCTTGTAATCTCACAGAAACCGGCGGAAGACGAGATCCGGTCCGGGTAATGTCGGCAATTCCGGTGGGGGTTGCCCAGTGTATTCAGTATTGTGCAGTACGTGCAGAAACCAATAGGTTTTTCTGCCGAACTAATCTGCACACCGGCGCGTTCCTAAAATGCGAGATGCCAGATGCCAGATGCGACATGCCAAATTCCAAATTCCAGGTTCCAGCTTCCAGCTTCCAGCTTCCCCCTGTCCCCCCCCTCACACCCGGCCATATTGCCCAGGCAAACTCACCGCACCTTTCCGCCCCAATGCCGTCGCAGCGTGAACGGGAAAATAAGGATCCCGCAGGGCTTGCCGGGCCATGAAAACAATATCTGCTTTCTCACGGGAAATAATTTCTGCCGCCTGTTGCGGCTCAGTAATCATGCCCACCGCCGCGGTAGCGATTCC
This sequence comes from Planctomycetota bacterium, assembly GCA_021808105.1. GTDB lineage: Bacteria > Planctomycetota > Phycisphaerae > WQYP01 > WQYP01 > JAMDCX01. The sequence continues at coordinate 5,977 of JAKBCC010000057.1, read as the reverse complement.
AACTTCGCGGCGAATTGTCTCGGCAAACGGTACCTGAAACCCGGGGCTGACAGGAATCTGGGCCTTGGGCACCATCGCCCCGCTGGAACAATCAATTAAGTCCACCTCGGCAGCCTTAAGTTTTCTGGATAGCGCAACAGAATCTTCCAGTGTCCAGCCGCCCGGAACCCAATCAACGCAACTCAATCGCACCGCCAGCGGCAGCCGCTGCGGCCAGACTTTGTGAACAGCCTCAATGGTTTCCATCAACATACGTATACGGTTATCAAAGGTTCCGCCGTAGGCATCCGTGCGCTTATTGGCCAGCGGCGACAGAAATTCATTGATCAAATATCCGTGGGCACCGTGCAATTCCAGCAGTTCATAACCGGCGGTATGGGCACGCACCGCCGCCGCTGCAAACGCCGCTTGAACAGCCTGTATTTCCGCAACGCTCAATTCATGCGGCATGGGAGATTTGTCGTCAAATGGTAAGGGGGATGGTGCCAACACCGTCCAGCCGCCCTCCGCGGGCGACAGGGCTTTTCCCGGGACCGGCACGGAAAAGAGCCGCGCTGTGGACGCCTTGCGACCCGCGTGCGCCAGTTGAATGCCCGGCGTTCCACCATAGCGTTTAATAAAATCGGTGATCTTGGCCAGCGGCTCAATCTGCCCGTCATGCCAAAGCCCCGCGTCCTGCGGACTAATCCGCCCCTCCGGCGTCACCGCCGTAGCCTCCGCCACAATTAATCCCCACCCGCCCACCGCACGCGAACCCAGATGCACCAGATGCCATGCTGTGGCACTACCGTCCTGCGAAGAATACATGCACATCGGCGAAACGCCCAGCCGATTCCGAATCGTAACATCCCGCAATTTCAGTGAATCAAAAAGATCAGGCATTCATGTAACTCCAAAAACCAGTACGCCAAGTGCCAAGGCAATTATTATCGAACAATCCCCACGCCCCAGCATCAGGTCAGAGAAGTATAGAGAGCACCTCGCCAGTAAATCAAGCCGCCCACGCCGGGACAGGGAACAATGAGCAAGGATCAATGATCACGAACAACAGGACTTCCAAATTTTTGATCAGTGGTTATTGGTCGCTGAACATTGTATAAATCCACAGATTACGGGGATTGCACAGATTTATTCACCACGGAGGCAGAGGAGGAAGTCGAGGTACTATGGCATTTGCCGTGCAGCTTTGGTTCGGAAATTGTTCAAGCCCTTGTCACCTGAAGCCTCCCGAAAGGAGCACTTATTGCAAAGCACCGATTCTGAAGGGTCCAAAGCGGATCGCGACGCGAATTCACGAAAACTATATTCGCAACATAACGCGTGTCCGTAGTTGCGCCCCGTTTCACTCTTTCCTTAGTCATGATTACTGTCGGCTGGCTGGCCGTCGGCGCGCAGATCTGCGGCAAGCCTTGGTAGCACGTTTCCGTACCGTAGACCTAGGACCCGTCGCCGACCTCCGGCAGCTCGGCACCACCCGGCACTACTTTCACCCCCTTGCCTGCATCTCGTAACAACCGCTCGATTTCCCCGATTTGCCCCTCGTCTCGTGGAAGGCCCACGCCCACCCATTGCCCCTCAACGAGTAGTCGCAACTGCGGCCCGCGCAACCTGCAAAGCAGAATCTCGGCGGCGCTGACCCTGAAGAGGCTGATTTGTCGCTCGTACAGTTCAAGGCGATTTGCCGTAAGCCGGACCCGACCTGGCTCGCGCCGGCTTCGCCGAAATCCCACGAACAGGCCGCCGCAGCCGAAGAAAATCAGGCAATAGAGGACGAGGACAAAATCCAAGCTGAAATACTCCCTGAACAGTTTTTCGCGGATTCCCGGATCGATTGTGGCAACGGCGTGGACTACCAACGCACCGACCCCAGAGAAGGCAAAAACAAGCCTGACAAAGTACCCCAGAATTGGCAACATCCAGCGGAAAAGCTCGTTATTTACAAACCCTTCGCTCCACCGGAGGGCGGAATCACCCCGTGCCAACTGTTCCGCCACCCCACCATCCCGTCTGAATGCGCTGGGCCCGCCCATCTTTCTACTGTCGTCCCTCGGCTGAACCGCTCGGCCAAGCGGCGGACTTTGTGCTTCCTCCTGCCGGACGCCACTCGATCGCAGGATACGCTCAACCTCCAGCACCATCCCCGGGTCTTTGGGCAAACCAAAACGCCGCCGCCTGCCATCCACGGTTACCCAGAGCACCGGTGCCCTGAATCTCCTGCTTTGGATCACTGCCGAATCCGCATCCCGGAAAGGAATATTCGACGGCCCCCGCCCCACTGCAGTCGGGCCCATTCGAATTATAAGGGGCCTTGTCAGCCAGCCGGCGAATCCAACAGCAAGGCCAACCGCCGCGGCAGCGACAACGCAATACATAAAACCAGCGGCGTAACCGAAATAGATGTGCAATAGCCCCTCGACGCGCGGCTTGGTATTACCAATCCAATATACCGTCACCGCGCTGGCACCGATGCAGCCCAGCACAACTTGAAAGATTAGAAAAAGCCCGTAAAGCGCCACTAGCAGTCGGTTGGTAAATCGCTCGGGCCATTCAATCATGGAGAATCTCCTCTCGTCGGCTGGCGTCATCCGGGAAGCATTACCGTCGCGTGAACCGCCGCCGTGAGAAAATCGGCTTCTATGCCAAGCACGCCGGGCACGAGTATCTTAAGGAAGTGGCACGGCATCGCAGTTTGTCGTATCATTTCAAGGCCCTTGTTGGAGCGGCCACGATCGCCCCTGGGAGCGAATTATATACTCCGTGTTTTGAGCTTACCATCATATGGAGCAGATGTGCATCAGTACTAAATGACTGGCATCGCCGTTCGCCAGCAAACCGTTTCTCCGATAACCGGCGTCATTCCGGCCCGGGCGTGCCTGCTTTCCTTTGATGTTCGCCAATCGGGAATTTTTCGTTACGTCCATAACGCCTACCTGCATGTGATCTCTTCGGGCCGCGAGATTATTGTACCGCCGGCCTAACGCTTTCGGGCGTGGCAATTTTTTTGGGCTGGGTAAAAAAGCCGCCTTTTCACAGGAATGCTGAAGCCCACCGGGATAAACCCGGCGGCTCGCCGGTCGAGTTGATGCGGGGTGCCCGGAAAAATTGCCACACCCACGCTTTCGATATTCCCCAATCCATTCCGGCACCGCCAGAGCGCACCGTGTCTGAGCACTCCCCAAGGCTCTCGGCTCCGCAACAGTTATCAAACAGCGTCATCAAGAATGCGTATGAAAACCTCGAAGCAAGAAAGCCCAATATCTATCCGCGTGATCCGCGTAATCCGCGGTTTTTTTACGCTGCTCTAATCGGGACTTGAGAGTAGAAAGTAGAAAGTAGACCGCAGGAGGAATTCTCCGCTCCGGCGACAGCCTCTCTAATGCTCCCAGCCCTATTTGCTCTACTGTCTACTCTCTCAAAACATCTGCTCTATTGGGCCGCAGCCCAATCCGCGGTCTTTTTTACGGTCTGCCCCACCCGGCAACCAACGATAACGATTTTGGTTCCATACCCAACCTGACAATCTGGAAACCCAGATAATTCGCAGCAATTACTCCGGACTGGCCAATGCACTCACGGCGCTTTATCCTTCTGATAGCAAGTAAAATCGGTTGTTGGCCGCTATACTGCTGGCGGTACCACGATAGGAGGCTTCAATATGACGCAAACACAAGCCACGTATGAGGCAGTCGCCCGGAAGATGGTGAATCGTATTATTGAGCAATTTCACCCGGAAAAAATTATCGTGTTCGGCTCGCTGGTGCGCGGCCCGATCGGTCCGGACAGTGACTTGGATATTCTGGTCATCATGCGCGTTGAGGGATCATGCCGCCAGAAGGCCAACGAGATTGACGTTGCGCTAACGGACCGCACCATTCCGATGGATATTATCGTGGTGACTCCCGAGCAATTTGACCGGCAGAAAAACATGATGGCCACCATCGCCAGCGCGGCAGCCCTGGAAGGCAAGGTGATGTATGAACGCGCAGCCTGACCGGGCGGTTGAAGTTCGGCAATGGGTCGAGAAGGCCGAACACGACCTGCGCAATGCCGAGCATGTCTTGACGCTCACCGAGGATTGTCCTACTGACACAGTATGCTTTCATTGCCACCAATGCGCCGAAAAGTATCTCAAGGCGCTGCTGGTTGCCCACGGCATCGCGTTCCCGAGAACCCACGACCTTGTCGTGCTCTTCAATCTTTCGACGGGCCATTTTGCCTTGGATTTTTCCTTATCCGCAATCCAACCGCTTAATCGCTACGCTGTGGAAGCCCGCTATCCGGGTGACTGGGACCCTATCAGCAGGCAGGAAGCCGCCACCGCCGTGCGCATGGCCAGAACCGTCCGGGATGCCGTCCGCCGTTTGTTGCCTGTGAATATCTTGGCGGGGAAAAAATAGCGCCGTATCCACCGTTTCGAAGAATCGAAACGGGGACGCGGTTAGTTTTCGCGGATGTAGATGGGTCCCCGTTTCGCTCCTCCTTCCGGCGTGCCGATTTCTTCACGCTTGCGCAGGACCCCACCATACGCTTCGTTCATAATCCGCACAATATCGGCAACAGTCCGGGGTTCCGTGCTCAGCCGCATAATTAAAACATCCACACGCGGATCTTCAACAAGATAGCCTTTTCCCATGAGCAGCGGCACGCTAACCGCTATCTCGAAGGCAAACACAAGCGACGCTCCGTAATACGGGCGAACCGATCTCTCCGTGTCGCCAAGGTGTATGTAATCAGGACGTAGGCGGTAGCTCTTTCCGATGGCTTCCCTAACCGCCTTCGCCACGTCTTCCCGCATCGGAACCGTCGAACTCAGATCCTCCACAAACTGCGGAAAGGATGCAGCCCTCCGGCGAGCGAGGCCAACCGCCAAGCGGCCCCAGCGATAAATCACCGCGCCGATTGGAACGCCCACAATCCGCCGGGCCATCTGTCTCCGCTACGTAGTTTCGCTTTCGCGCCGTCTTTCCAAAGCCACCTGTGTCAAGTGCTCCAATTTTTTCAGATCAACCCGCGCCCCCACTCCCACACGCCGCATGCCCCCTGCCCAGGAAATTGTCAGGGTCTGGCGTCCGGGGGACGATTCCTCAACGATGATGCGCAGCCCGGGCTGGCCGAGCTTGATGCTGACGTCCCCAATCAGTCCCAATATCTCCAACCGCCTCCGGTGAATGAAAACACAAGGAGGGATCAACCAATACAGCCTCGGCACCGCTAAGGAATAGAAGGCCCCAATGAAAACAGCTACCCCGAGCATGAGGAGCAATGCCTCAGCCGCCACGATGAGGGCGGGTAGCTGCGCAGGAAATAAGGCCCACACGAGCCCGGCCCCAATCGCCCATGTGGCGAGCGCAACCAGTCCGCACCGCAAGGCCTGCGCACGTGGAACCAGCCACTCCAAGCGGGTTGGTAATGGCCTCGCGTGATGCGACCAATATGGCTCAAACCAGAAAAGGACGTACGGTTTTGCCATAACCCGTGCACTCTGCAAAGTCATCGTTATTGCTGCTCATCAAGGAGCGTCCCGAGTGGCACTCCAATCACAGAACCGAAGCGAAACTAAACGCCGACGCAGCTTGTCGTATCATTTCAAGGCCCTTGTTGGAGCGGCCACGATCGCCCCTGGGAGCGAATTATATACTCCGTGTTTTGAGCTTACCATCATATGGAGCAGATGCGCATCAGCACTAAATGACTGGCATCGCCGTTCGCCAGTATACCGTTTCTCCGATAGCCGGCGTCATTCCGGACCGAGCCTACTTGCTTTCCTTTGATGTTCGCCAATCGGGAATTTTTCGTTACGTCCATAACGCCTACCTGCATGTGATCTCTTCGGGCCGCGAGACAATTGTACCGCCAGCCTAACGCTTTCGGGCGTGGCAATTTTTCCGGGCTGGGTAAAAAAGCCGCCTTTTCACAGGAATGCTGAAGCCCACCGGGATAAACCCGGCGGCTCGCCGGTCGAGTTGATGCGGGGTGC
>JAKBCC010000056.1 GCA_021808105.1 Planctomycetota bacterium | reverse complement strand
ATTCGTTTTTATGGTATTTTGGGATAGAACGATTTGTTGGGAAATTTGATCAAGCTTTCCACCAAGAATCCAAGCGGTCCTGAAAACTAAAAGGCCCTGCAGTCCACCCGGGGCCGATCGTGCAAATGTTATAGCCGTGGTTTTCACAGGTTACTGTGGGCCACCGGCATATTAAATGCTGGCTAACATTGACCGGTGGGGTAAACCCACCGGCTCGCCGGTTTTGTCTTCTAACTTCTAACTCCTAACTCCTCGGTGCTGCACCCTATCGCCGGTCGCGGCTACCGACACTGCGGGTCCAATCCTGATTCTACACTTCGCCGAACCGGTTGCGCTGAAAGCGGCGCTCCGGAAGTTTTCATCATTTCTGTTTTTTGAAATACTCCACCTGCTCTTCGCGCCTGACGGCGTAGCCGCGCTTGCTGAAGGTGCCGAGGTTCTTGTGTTTACCGTTTTTGCCTTTACTTTTGGATTCAACTCGGAATTTTCTGGGACTGATTTTCTTTATCATGACATGGTCTCCTATGGTATTGCACGCCTGTGTATTGAGAATTGCCAAACGGCAACCATTCGCGGTCAAGCGGCCGGACAGACCCACCACAAGTACGCCTGTAGACAGATTCTAGGCACCGGGACGCCGCTTTCCAAGAAATTTGGGCGGTAAGATACTCGATCAGCATGTTCGAGCAATGGCCGGGAATTTTTTGTGATCGTTGCAGTATGAGCGCCGGCGAAAGGTAGTTCTGATTGCCATGACAACGGTCAAATAGGGCTGCGCGTAATGCGTATCGAAGCCTCGAATGTGGGAAGCACCCGTTTATCCGCGTAATCCGGGTAATCTGCGGTCATTTTTTACAACCCGTCTTGAAGCCGAAAGGACTACTCATCGAGCGCGGCACCGAATTGTAATTGCCAGTGATGGGAGGTTTCTGTCGCAGCATTTCCCGTGCGTGTAAGAACCAATGGGCCATTAAGATTGTGCCCGTGTAAAATCCCGCGGATGGCATTTTCCTCGACGCGTTGAAGTTTCAATACGCCGCCATCGACGTGCGTAACGTGGCCGCGGTCGCCGGGGATTTCTCCCTGAAAGTCCAGATATATCAGGCGATGATCAGAGATCGCAATCGCCTGGATCGCTTGAAATTGGCTGCTCCAGGCAGCCGGGTCAACGCGAATCTGCCATGTTGCCAGCAGGGGCCGATCGGGTAATTGCAGCAGCAAATCCCAGTGGATGTCGGTTTGACGGACATGCTTTAAGACCGCAAATCGAAAAACTTTTTCCGTGAAGTCTTGCCAAACCATGGTTCAATGTTACCATCTTCTATGACAGAATACGGCAGGAGAACTATTTTATGGAAATTCGACGTTCAAAACACTGGTCACGGATGGGCCTGCTTGTGCTTGCCACAAGTGCAATGGTGCTGGCGGGATGTGAAAGTTCCGCCATGAAATTACGCAATCAGGGCTTATCTTTATATCATCAGGGCCAATATCAATCAGCCTTGGTGAAATTCAATGACGCATTGAAATACAACCCGGCTGATCCCCGTGCCAATTATTATGCCGGCGCATCCGATTACATGCTGGCGCGTTATCAGGAGGCGGCATTCCATTACAAAACCGCCTGGACGGTTGATCCCAATTTTGGCCATGTGAAAAGTGCCTTGGCTGAAGCGCTGATCCGCGCTGGCCGACCCAATGAGGCGATGAATTTTCTGGAACGTGACGCGGAACTTACCGGCCGCGTCGCCGGTCGCTTGCGCGTAGCGCGGTTTTATAAACGCATTGGTGACCTTGATGACGCGCGGGTCAATTTCGCAAAAGCTGCGGCGATGGCCCCGGCGAATCCCCAGGTGCTTATGCAGGTTGCTGGATTCTATGACAGCATTGGCCGCAAGCCCGCTGCTCGGGCGCTCTACATCCGCATTTACCAACTGGATCCGGTCATGCCGGGGCTGGTGGAAAAAATGCAGCATGATGGCGTAACGATTTCCGAGGCGTTGGCCGCCCCCCTGCCGGCGACACAACCGGCCACCAGATAATCAGTCAGAACACGGAACACGCTGATGATTGAATCCGCCGGACGCAAATTTCTGGAATTGCTGGAAGCGCACCGCAACGCGCTGTACACATTGGCGTGTCAGGGTGGCGCGCCCAGTGTGGCGGAAACGGCGTTGCAGCGCGGTATCCGCAGCGCTTTTCGTGAATATGCCAGGAATCAGGCACCCCGTGACGGGCAAGTGCAATGGCTGGTAGAGCACATTAACGCGGAACTTGGCGATTTCTCAGCAGCTACCGCTGGCCCAGCGGCCGAACTGCCCATGCCTGCGGATGTATGGGCACGCCTGGCTGCGGCAATTCAGATTGAGGCGGCTACGCTGGGCGGTGCTGATGAACAATCCATGCTGGCCTACGATCCACTGCTGGCTCCGCGGAAAAGCAAATCCGGTTTGGATGACACGATTGAAGGCCTGAATTTATCTCCATGGACGCGGTTTGTTATCGCTACAGCCATTGTGCTGTTTATCGGTATCGTGGCCACCATTATTCTTACAACACACCATGCCGGGCCGGGCAAAACGCCGGCCGCAACTTCCACTTCCCCGGCCACCGCGCCGGGAACGTCCGTATCGGGTACGCACCCATGACTGACCGTCCGCCGCTGCAATCGCGTTATCCCATCCGGCTTCATCAATTAATGGCCGGAACACATCCGTTGGAAATTTTTGCCCCCGCCGACCCGGATTCGCTGCTGGATGATCCGACCGTTGAAGCACGCTATAAAAAAGATAACTATTTGCCTTATTGGCCGGTGATCTGGCCCAGCAGTCTTATGCTGGCGGAGCATATTTTGAACAGTCATGATTCACCGCCGACATTACCTCCCCGCGCGGATGCTCTGCCACCGCGGGCGATTGAACTGGGCTGCGGACTGGGCATTGCCGGTATTGCCGCAGCCATGCGGAAGTGGCATGTGACCTTCACCGATTATGATCCCGAAGCTGTCGATTTTGCCGCTTTTAATGCCAATTGTAACAAGATTTCTCCGGAGTTTGTCACGGCCCGGCACATGGATTGGCGCGAACCATTTCATGAAAAGTTCGATTGGATCATTGCCTCCGATGTGCTTTATGAACGCCGACTTCATCCGATTCTGCTGGATGCCATTGATCATCTGCTGGCCCCGCAGGGCGTGGTATGGATCAGCGATCCGCAGCGAAATAGTGCCGCGGATTTCCCCCCCGTAGCGGTGGAACGCGGTTTTCGCATTACCAACTCCGTGCTGCAATGGACTGGGCCCTCGGGCATTAATTCTGATGCGGATTTGCTGGTGTTGCACCGAATCAGTGCGTCGAAGGCGACACTAAAAGTTGTCATTCAGTAAGAGCTATCATCATGAGCGTACCACGCTTTTATGTTTCACCGCTGCTCACCGCCGGGGAATTGCCGGATGATCAGGCCCATCATGCCCGCGATGTGTTGCGGCTGGATAATGGGCAGCCGGTGATCATGTTTGATGGCTGCGGTCAATCTGCTCCGGCCAGCATCCGCATTGAAAAAAAGCATGTGTTTTTTGCGTTAACCGGACCGGTGACGATTGATGCTGCGCCTGCGTACACACTGACAATAGCCTCCGCGATCCCCAAGGCTGACCGTGCCCATCAGCTAGTTGAGCAGATCAGCCAGCTCGGTGCCACCGGCCTAATCTGGCTGGATTGCCGGTACAGTGTGGTGCGCCCGAGCGCGGAAGCGAAAAAAATGGAGAAGTGGGTTCGCCTGGCGGTGGAATCGGCTAAACAGTGCGGCATATCGCGCATCTTGGCAATTCAACCTCCGCAAACGCCACGGCAGCTTCTGGAAAGCACAGAGATGGGAACAATAATATGGACACATGTTGATGCCACGCAAGACTTAGCACAGCGCCTGGCGCGTTGGCAAGCCGAAAGAGCGCCAAAGCGGAGTGACGATGCAGGCTCCAATATAACCGTGATGATCGGCCCGGAAGGTGGATGGAGCCTGGAGGAGCAGGAACTTTTGAGCCGGCACGCGGTGCCCGTGCGATTGGGCCGCAACATTCTGCGAATTGAAACCGCCGCCGCCGCGGCTGCCGCCATCACGCAGTCGGTCTTGGGAAATGGGGAAAATCCGCAAAGCGGAAGTTTTTGATGCGATGCGTGGATTTCCGCATTCCGACGCGGCATGTCCGGGGGCAATCGCAACGGTCGAAACGCGTCGTGTCATCAGACGATATTCTGCGGTGAACGCAACGCTGCCGCATTGAGGTATGGGACGAAAATCTTGTTAATCGGGGGAATCTGTGGATCACCACGCCTGCGGGTGTCCCGCCGCTCGTGCTATGCCCATCGCGACGGGCGAAACATGCCGTGTCATCTGACCGTGTTCCGCGACGAACTCAACGCTGCCGCATTGAGCTAATCGGGTTTCGCGCGTTGTGTGATTGCTGAATTGGAATAAATATTGGCCGCGCACCAGGGCATTTTGACTTCTTCGTTTCACGGCGGTGCATGCGGAATATCGTAAAGGCGTCCGCCGGGCGTAAATCTCAGTGTTACAATTCGTCCGATGGACAGGTAAGATTCCATGATCTGATCATTGCCCAAATCCAGATCAATATAGCGCGCACCGGAATGGCGCGGCACGTTGCCGCCCACAATTTTCAAATAAGCCATTGCGGTGATGAAAATTGGACGCGATATATACGTGGTGTCATCACCGTCAGGTTCGTTATCAACTTCGGGACATGTGCGGTGTTTTTTGTCCAGGACGGGCGTGGGAACAGTGGAGTCCACATCAATGCTGGGTATTGCTATTACTTTCCATCCTTGATGCGGATAGCGTAATTTGAGCACTTTGGCACGCACTACCACAAATCTCGCGGGAGCGGCGATTGCGCCATCAAGGATTCGTACGCGATGGCCGTAGGACTCACGTACGGCGGGCCAATAGGAGCAACCGCTCATGGTTGCCACTGCCAATAAAGTCAGGCAGCCCGCAATTGCGTGGAACTGACGGTTTATCGGCTGATGTGATGGGCCAACACGCATGGTATCACTCCGTGTTCTGTTCATTAGAACATTCCGGCGTGCCCGGCAGTCGATATTCAGCGCCGCGCCCATTGGCTAAAATTTCCTCTTTGAGCCGACACGCATTGCCGCTATTCAGTTATTATACGTCCGATATGGAAAAGCTTCTCGTCATTATTGGTTGCACGGCTGCGGGAAAATCGGAGCTTGCGGAAGCGTTAGCGGCGCGCTGGCAGGATACCGACGGCCGCCCTGCTACAATCATGGCTGTTGATTCCATGCAGGTTTATCGCGGTATGGATATTGGCACAGCCAAGCCCTCACGCACAGCTCAAGCAGCCATACCCCACACCATGATTGATGTGGCTGATCCGTGGGAATCTTTTTCTGCCGCACGATTTGCAGCCATGGCTGAACCCATTATGCAGCAGCATCGCACGGAGAATCGCCCGCTGATTTTGGTAGCCGGCACAGTGCTTTATTTGCGCGCGGTACTCGAGGGAATGTTTGAAGGGCCCGCAGCCAACATGGAAATCAGGCAGGCGCTGGCGGCTGAAGCGGAAAAATCCGGTTCCGCAGAACTGCATCGACAATTGGCGCAAGTGGATCCCGTGGCGGCCCAACGCATTCACCCCAATGATTTGCGACGCATTATCCGGGCCTTGGAGGTTTTTCAAATGACCGGTGTGGGCATCAGCACGCTGCAGACACAATGGCAGGCCGGCCGCCCGCAACTGAGTTATCGCATGATCGGCGTGGCGCGGGAAAAATCCGATTTGAATCGGCGTATTAATCAGCGCGCCGGCCTGATGTTGGAGCAGGGACTATTACAGGAAGTTCGCACGCTCCTGGAACATCCCCAGGGCTTATCCATGCAGGCGCGCGAAGCGGTGGGCTACAAGCAGATGATTGACTATCTCACAGGAGCGCTGCCACTGGATGAAGCGCTGGAGCGCGTTAAAATTCAAACCCGCCACCTGGCTAAGTTGCAGCGCACCTGGCTGAAACGCTTTGACGGTGTAAAGTGGTTGGAGGTGCTGCCGCAGCAGCCGACGGCAGAACTGGCCGGGCGGGTGCTGGAAATACTCAGGGAGCCTGAGAGCCTGTGCAAGTAATGGCTGCGATTGCATTTTTTGGAGTTGCCTATGAAAGTTCTGGCTCTTGACGTTGGATCATCATCCATTAAGGCGGCCTTTTGCAAAAACGGGGTCATTAAACACCTCGAACGGGTAGAAATATCCAGCCGCTTCCAGGGTGCGCAAGTTGAAATCCCGGCAGCAGACCTCCTGAAAAGCCTGCGCAAGGCTATTGGCCATATAACCGCATCCCATCACAACATTGACGCCATCACGCTGGACAGTTTCTGTCCGGGCGTTGTCGCGACTGATAAAAGCAATGCGATATTATTTGGCTGTGTGACGCATCAGGATCGGCGCAGTTTTCGGGAGTCTTCGGAAATTGAACAGCGAATCGGCAAAGAACGTCATTTGCAACTTACCGGCAACCGCCCTTTTCCCGGCGGCATCGGCAGCACAACGCTCTTATGGTTCAAACACGATCATCCGGCGCTCTACCAGAAAATTGCCCACATCGGCCAACCCACCTCGCTGCTGATACATCATCTGACAGACAAATGGGTTATTGACCCGTCTCAGGCGGCTTTTCTGGGTTTATATGATTCCATTAAGCTCTCAGGATGGATTCCTGAATTATGTCAGCTTCTGGGCCTGGAAAATTCGCAGTTACCCCAGATACTTTTTGCCGATCAGGTTGCCGGTAAAGTCACACGCAGCGCCGCCGATCAACTGGGCTTGCCGGAAGGGTGCCCGGTATTTGCCGGGCTGGTGGATACCAGCGCCGCCATGCTGGCTACCGATTGCCGCCCCGGCCGATTGGTTCATAGCGCGGGTTCAACGGATGTGTTAGCGTTATGTCTGAATAAACCCAGCCCGGCGGAGGATCTGCTGACGCGCCCGCTGGGGACAGGTCACAAATTACCCAAGCGCTGGCTGGCGGTAAGCACGATCGCCGCGGGTGGATCCACCATGCACTGGCTGAAAGATAATTTATTTGCCGACTACTCTCCAAAAAAGTTCCACAAACTGACACTGCGTCTTGGCGAAAAGCTGCAGGGCGCGAAGGTAGATGTGCCATCGAATACCGACGTTATTTTTTCGCCCTATTTAGCGGGCGATCGCACTGCCACCGAAGCACGCACCGCCTCATTTGAACAACTGACACTGGCCACTACGCGCCAGGATATGCTGTACGCGGCCATCCGATCTCTCGCCCAGGCCAGCCGCCAAAGATTTGAAAGGCTTTCCCAGATTCATCCTGTTGACACCGAGATATTTACCATGGGCGGACAAACGCAGTTAGCCGCCATCATGCACGCCCACTGGCCCGGCAAACACACCTTTACAGCGCTGGAATCTGAAGCCATGACCGGGTTAAACCGCCTGGCGGGAGGCCTTTCTTGACATACAATATATCCCATGACGAGGTCACAAATTTAAGTTTCCACCCTGGCGATTGCGCTGACGGTTAAAATTCCAACAATTCTATACGCTGCAACCTAAAACAATCTCCGCCAGCTCTACAATTTTTTCAATTTCATGATCCGGTCGCACGCGGCGCTTGCGTGTGGTTTGCGTGCGCAGGGCCGGCTTCCAGACGGTGGTCATGCCGGCGCGGCGTGCGCCCTGAATATCGGCACCGAGCGTGTCGCCGACAAATAACGCCTGTTCAGGGCTGATATTCAGTTCCTCCAAGGCGCGACGAAAAATTACAGGATGGGGTTTGCGATAAATGGTATTGGAAGAATAGATCCGTATGGGGAAAAATTCCAGAAGTTTTTCACGTTCCAGATGTCGATCCAGACAGTAATCGGGAGCACAGGTATTTGACACAATCGCCAGTTTAAGGCCCTGCCGCTGAAACTCCCGCAGCATGGCGTGCGTGCCGGCCTCCACGGTCGCCCGGCGCACCACCGGCTTGTACCAGCGCCACACCAGAGCGGGGATTTCTTCTTCAGATAATGAAATATTAAGTTTACCCAACACCTGGCAGATCACGTCATTGACGTTGAAGTCCCGCCTGCGAATATTGGACCAGATATATTTTCGGCGAAACGCCCGGAAATGAATTCGCGTATAGGCTTCAAATTCCGGCAGCGAAGCCTCCAGGCCGAGCAGGTGGCGGTAGGTATCTTTGGCCCCCAGGAGAAATAAGGCCCGATGATCCAAATGATCAAACTGCAGCAGGGTATCCGCCAGATCGAATAATATCGCCTTAATCATGTTGGGCCTTCCACATAACTTACGGAGGGATTATAACCGAAATTGATGCCTTGGGGACGGACGAACATTCTTTATTACGGATATACTTAAATACGAAATTAAGCCTTTTCCGTCCCAAAAATACAAAAACCCCATATTTTTTAGTTTCCTTATGGCTTAAACCGAGATAACATATTAGTACGGCGTTAAGGAGTATGTACAGGATGATCTGGACAGACCCAAAAATCGAGGAGCTTGCCAGGCAAATGGCTTTTACGCCACTGGCCAAGCGGCGTCAGCAACTGCAGGCGGCGCTGGAGCTTATTGGGCAAATCGACGCCACCGAAGATTACCCATGGGAATTTGTTCTTTATCGTCTGACTGGTTATCGCGCCAAAGAGTCTGCGGATCATATTATTTCAGGCAGAGCCTTGTTGGCTGATATTGCAGCCTTGGTGGAAAGCGTTTCGGATTCACTGAATATTCCCGTTGGCGAAGCGGGCGATGACGTGCTTTCCCTGGAGCAAATCACACAAAAATTCCAGGTCTCCAGCAAGACCATCCAGCGATGGCGACGCCGCGGCTTGGCGGCCATGCGCTTTGTTTATGCTGACGGCGTAAAACGCTTAGGCTTTTTGTCTTCCGATGTGACACGATTCTCCACCCAATTTGCGGTTCGCGTGGAAAAATCCGCCCGATTCCGCCAACTCACAGACGAAGAAAAGACCGACATTATTCGCCGCGCCCGGCGCTTGGCGGTGCATTGCCAATGCTGTCTGAAGACTATTTCCCATCGCGTCGCCCGGCATACCAAACGCAGCCCCGAAACCATACGCTATGTCATACGCCGCTGGGATGTCGAACATCCAGAGCAAGCTATTTTTGCCGACACCGCCGGCCCGCTGACCGATCAGGACAAACGTATTATTGTGGATTGTTTTGATCGCGGCATATCTGTGGATTGCCTGGCCAAACGTTATTGTCGAACTGTATCCAGCATCTATCGTGTCGTAAGCCAGGACAAAGCCCAGCGAATTAAAAAGCTCCTCATCCGCTTTGTGACCAATCCCCTGTTCGACCATCCGGATGCGGATCATATCATCCTTAAGGTGTTGCCTGAAAAAGCTCGCCAGGAGCGGGTCGCACCTTTGGCCGGTATAGAGGCTCAACAGCAAATTGTCCTGCGGCAGCCCAACGATATTCCCGCGTATCTCTCGGACGTATTCCGACAGCCGATGCTGGGTCATGCGACGATGATTGACGCATTTAGAAGGATGAATTATCTCAAAGCGAAAGCCGCCCGGCGGCAAGCCCGTCTTGACGTAAATACCGCCCGCGCCGCCGATCTCGAAGATATTGAATCTCTGCTGGAAACCGCCGGTGTCATACGCAATCAGATTCTGCAGGCGCATTTGCGCGTGGTGGTGCATGTGGCCCGAAAGCATCAGCATTCGCAGCATGATCTCTTTGAATTAATTTCCGACGGCAATTTATGGATGATGCGTGCCGTGGAGACGTTTGATTTCTCCCGCGGCGTAAAATTCAGCACCTACCTGACCTATGTGCTGATGAAAAATTTTGCCCGCCGAACCGGTGATAACAGCACCCGCGTTGATCAGCGGATGGTCACCACACAAACCGATTTGCTGGACGAACTTGGCGAATCCCAGGAGCAAAGCATTCCTGATGCGGTGGACATGCTGCTGATGCAGGGCCGACTGATTGATGCCATGGCAAAACTCCCCCGCCGGGAGCGTGATCTTTTAGCGGCCCATTACGGTCTGGAAGCCGGCCAGGGCCCGACGAGTTTATCGCAGATTGCTCAAAGCATGGGCATTACCAAGGCCCGTGTGCGACAACTGGAAATGCGTGCGCTGGGTCGATTGCGCCTGATGCTGGAAGAACAAATTGATCGTCAGGCAGCGGAGATCATCGGGCAAGTTGAGCACCACGAGCCATCACCCGATTTTTTGCAGAATTTTATCAATTCTGGCTAAAGTGGTATCGCGGCCCAGCAGACATAATGTTTCCAGCAGCGGGGGCGACACTGATCCGCCGCAAATGGCCACACGCAATGTCTGCGGAGCGGATCCGCGCTTTTCGCCCAGCTCAATAATTTTTTCAATCAGCGGAGCCAACTGTTCTTTCGACCAATCTGTAACCGGTGACAGCATATCGCGAATCTGTTGCAACACGATTCGGCCATTACCGGATTCCACATGCTTTTTGAACGCGGCCTGGTCCAGCGTAGGTTCTTCAAAAAAGAAACGCCCATTTTCAGCCATCTCCGCCAGCGTGCCGGTGCGTTCCTGATACATCGCCAGAAGTTGGCGCTGTTGCGACTCCGAGGCCTTTTTAATGGGGTACGAAGTGACCGCATTAAACGCAGCCAGAGCAGGCTGCAGATCATCAACGGTGTGATTGCGGATATATTCGCCGTTCATCCACAGAAGTTTTTTGCGGTCAAAGCGACCGCTGGTTTTACCAATCGTTTCCAGCGAAAACAACTGCAGCATCTCGTCGCGGGTAAGAATCTCCCGGTTTTCCCCCGGCGACCAGCCGATCAACGCAATAAAATTCAGCAGCGCATCCGGCAAGTATCCGCTGCGGCGGAAATCCTGCACGTCAATTTCCGGTAACGGCACAGATAACGCAGCACCGACGGCCGCAGCCAGGCGGGAATCATCCGTCTTTTTATCCAGAAATTCCTTGAGCTGATCCGCCGGGATGCCGGATTTTTCAACCAGCATTTCAAAGGTATTGCCCTGCTTGATCCAGGCGGCAGCCGCGGCCCGCGCAGCTTTGGTTTTATCCCGTTTGGACATTTTTGTATTGTCCATATTGAAAACCAGAGGCATGTGAGCATGGGCGGGCGGCTGCCATCCCAGAGCCTTGTACAAGCCCAGATGCTTGGGGGTATTCATCAGATGTTCCTGCGCCCGCAGGACATGGGTAATGCCCATATCATGGTCATCGACCACTACCGCAAAGTGATACGTGGGAAAGCCATCGGATTTACGTATGATGATATCATCATGTTCCTCGCCGGCTACGGAAATATCTCCTAGAATTAAATCATGAAATGTGATGGTTTCAAACGGCATTTCAAAGCGCAGCACGGTGGGGCCGCTGCCGCGTTCAGCGCGGCCCGGCATGTTGCGGCGATAGCGGAAGGGCCGCTTCATTTTTTCCGCCACCATGCGCATGGCCGCGAGTTGTTGCGGCGTTTCGTACGCTTCGTAAGCGCGGCCGTCTTTTACCAATTGCTCCAGATGCGCGTTGTAAAGCGCCAACCGCATGGATTGAAAATATTCATTTTTCTCGGCTCCCGGTTTCGGGCCGCAATCCCAGTTCAGCCCCAGCCATTGCAGATCCGAAAGAATCCCGGCGGCGGATTCTGCGGTAGACCGTACCTGATCCGTATCTTCAATGCGCAGCACAAATTGCCCGCCATGCTTGCGGGCAAACAACCAGTTAAATAAAGCGGTTCTGGCTCCGCCAACGTGTAAAAATCCGGTGGGTGACGGGGCAAATCGGGTTTTGATCATCTTAGAATCCATATTCCTTCCAGCGCTGCGTTACGGTTTTAACGGTGGCTGCATCCATTTCAATTTCGTCCGGCCAATCCCGAACGGTTCCCTCACCGGGCCATTTGCGGGTGGCATCAATGCCCAATTTACTTCCCGCACCCATGGCGGGAGCGGCATGATCCAGAATATCCAGCGGCCCCTCGGCAATAAAGGTATCCCGCCGCGGATCAACATTAGCCGCCACATGAAACAGCACATCATCCTGATTGTGCACATCCACATGTTCATCCACCACAACAACCATCTTGGTCCAAGCCATCTGCCCGGCACCCCAAATGGCGTGAATGACCTTGCGGGCATGATACGCATATTCCTTGCGAATCTTAACAAATGCACAATTATGAAACGCTCCAAACATGGGCAGATCATAATCAATGACATCCGGCACAATTATTTTCAGCAGTGGCAGAAATATACGCTCTGTGGCTTTACCCAGATAATAATCTTCCTGCGGCGGCTTGCCGACAATGGTGGTGGGATAAATCGGATTGCGCCGATGGGTGATGGCGGTAATGTTAAATACCGGGTATTGATCAGCCAGAGAATAAAACCCCGTATGATCGCCGAACGGCCCCTCGAGCACCGTCTGATTCGGATCAACATACCCTTCAATGACAAATTCACAATTGGCCGGCACTTCCAGCGGAACGGTTTTGCAAGGCACCAAATCCAAGCCGCGGCCAAGAAGAAATCCAGCAAAAATATGTTCATCAATTCCCGGCGGCAACGGGGCCGTCGCGGCATAAGGTAAAACACTTTCCCCACCGAGCGTAATGGCCAACGGGCAGGGCTTGCCGAGCTTGGCCCAGGCGCGAAAGTGCCGCGCACCGTCGTGATGGGTATGCCAGTGCATGGCGGTCATTTTCTTATCGAAAATCTGCACCCGATACATCCCCAGATTCCGCGCCCCGGTTTCCGGATGCCGGGTAACCACCTGGCCCAGCGTAATATATTTTCCGCCATCTTTGGGCCAGCATTGAATCACCGGCAATTGTGTAATATCGGCATCATCGGTGTGAACGACTTCCTGGCACAATCCCGGCCCGGCACGAACTTTGGGGCCATAACCCGCGAGCTTCAGCAGGTCCAATCCCTTTTTCATCTTATCTATCAGGCGCACCGGCAACTGCGGCTGCGTTAAATCTGCAATCCGCTGGGCCAGGGCATCAAGATTTTCACATCCTAAAGCGGTATGAATGCGGCGATAGGAACCGAACGTATTAATGGCCAGAGGGAAATCGGACCCTTTGACGTGCTCAAAAAGCAACGCCTGATTCACCGCCGGCGTGCCATGCCGGGGAGTCTTAGCCGCAAACGGGGCCTCGCCCGCTGGATAGTGCCCGTCCCGTGTCGGCGATTTGCTCACGCGGTCGGCAATTTCCGCAACCTCCAGCACTGGATCAACCGGGGCGGAAATTTTCCGCAGTTCTCCCATCTTATCCAGTTCAGTTAGAAAATCTCGTAACGTTTCGTAGGGCATTATCCACCAAACAAACAAACCGCCAAGCCGTAATAGTAGTCCAATTTCATCCCCTTGCAAAGAAAGGGGCCGGCGGTCAGGATTTGGCCATGACTTATGACTGTGACGGAAATTATCGCATCGGCTAAACTACAGGCTGAAAAGATATTGGAGCGATGTAAATGACTGATTCTGTCCATGATAATATCACCACTGCCGTGCAGACCCTGCGTATGGGTGTGGATCACATTTATTCCGAAAAAGAATTGCAGCATCGGCTGATGAAAGCCTCAAAAGAGGGGCGGCAACTGCGGATCAAACTCGGGATGGATCCCACGGCACCGGATTTACATTTGGGCCATGCCGTGGTGCTGCGGAAATTGCGGCAATTTCAGGATTTGGGACACCGCGCGGTCCTGATCATCGGCGATTTTACCGCGATGATCGGCGATCCAACGGGCAAAAAGAAAACGCGACCGGTGCTTTCAGCCCAGCAGGTTGAGGAAAATGCGGCAACCTATTTCGCCCAAGCCGGAAAAATACTGGATACCAGTTCGGAAAAACTGGAAATTCGCCGCAACAGTGAATGGCTTGCCGCCATGAATTTCGCCGATGCCCTGCGCCTGGCGCAGCAGATGACCGTGGCCCGCATGTTGGAGCGCGATACATTCAGCGAGCGGTACAAAGCCGGCGAAGCAATTTATATCCATGAATTCATGTATCCTCTGATGCAGGGCTGGGATTCGGTGATGATCAAGGCCGATGTAGAGCTGGGCGGAACCGATCAGACGTTTAATAATCTCGTCGGGCGGGATTTGCAGGTCGGCCAGGGGCAGGAGCCGCAAATTGTACTGATCATGCCGATTCTCTGCGGCACCGACGGCGTGCAGAAAATGGGGAAATCGCTGGGAAATTATGTGGGTGTCGCGGAGCCGCCGCAGGAGCAGTTCGGAAAAGTCATGAGTATTCCTGATTCCCTGATGAAGCAGTGGTTTGAACTTTGCACGCCGTTGCCACCGGCGGAAATCGCCCGGCTCACAGACGGCCAACAAACCCATCCCCGCCAGGCCAAGGAAGAATTGGCCCGCTGCATTGTGCGGCAGTTTTACAGTGATGCCGACGCCCAGGCCGCCGCCGATGATTTTCGCCGCAGATTTACGGAAGGACAGTTACCCCAGGAAATAGCCGTTCAAGAAATTGATCCGGAACTGGTTAAAGAGGGGCAGGTTGGTTTGCTGGCTCTGATCAAGGCGGTGGGATTCGCTGCATCCACCAGTGAGGCCCGGCGACTGGTGGAAAGCGGTGCCGTGAGTTTTGACGGTAAAAAAATCAGCGATCCGAGAATCCAGGTGGTGATTAGCAATTCACCAATATTGCAGGTAGGCAAGCGCCGCGTCTGCAAAGTTACAACGCGGTAACCGCACGCGTCAATGGCTGGTCAACGCGAAGCGTCAGGTGCCGACTGGGAATGCAATTTTTCACCCAGCACATCAAACTGCTGCCACGCGCGACTGTTCCACCGCCGGCAACTCCACATTCCTGACATGCACACATACAGTGTCGCCATAATCCAAGGCCCGGATGCCCCCCATGCCGGCTCAAACCACCTGACCAGCCCCCCGCCGCCCACGCAGAAAGCCCACGCGAACGCTGTGGTATAAATCGTGGGCACCAGCGTATCACCTGCGCCGCGCAAGGCACCGAGATATACGATATTCATGCCGTCAAATATCTGGAAAATAGCAGAATATATCAGCAGCTTTTCAGCAATATGCCTCTGCACCGCCGGACCCAGCATAAAACCCGCCAACGCTCCGCGAAAAAATAAGAATATCAATCCGCAAATACCCATATACCCGATGCTGATCAGCACCGCCCACCGGGCCGCGTATCGGGCACCCACAAGATCTCCCTGCCCGATCCGTTTGCCCACCAGCGCACCAGTGGCCATGCTTAGCCCCACAGCGGGCATAAATGATAAACTTAAATAACGCATCACCGCACTTTGCGCTTCCGCCGCTGCAATGCCAAAATGATCCACCCAGGCCAGCGAAAAAATAGTCCAGCAGAGAATGTCACCGGATGATTGTATACCCGCCGGCAAGCCGATGCGCCAGATTTGCCATAGCTTTTTGAAATCCAATCGCCAGGCGCGGCGCGTGCCAAATCTGGTGTTATAGCGGTGCGAAAGGAAAATGCTCATCAGAATGGCCAGCGATACTGCCGAGGCGACACTGGTGGCCAAAGCGGCTCCCAGCAAGCCCAGGCGGGGAGCGCCCAGATGGCCAAAAATTAAAATCCAGTCCAAAATCAGATTAATGACATTCCCCACCACGCCTGCCGTAAACTGGTGAATCGGGCGGTGCACGCCAAGATAAAAATTACCCATGACGGAAATGGCGAAATTAATCGGTGCAATCACCAGCATGATTTGCGCAAACAGTGTCTCCAGATGCAGCAGCGCATTGTGGTGCCCCAACAGTTTAAACCACCACGGCACCAGTGGAATTAACGGATAAAAAGCCACCAGTGATCCAAGTGCCAGCCACAATCCCTGCCAGGCAAATCGGGCCGGGGCAGCAAGGTCTTGGCGCCCCAGCGACTGCGCTGCCAATGTATTAATAACCCCCGCCACCCCCACACATGCGGCAACCAGCACCCACACACTGATTCCGCCGTTGAAAGAAGCCGCCAGATTGGCTCCCTGCGTGTGCGTTTGCCGATCCAGAATCGACAGCATCCAACCATCCATAAACTGCATAAGCGTATAGCTGACCGTGCCGGCGATGGTGGGAAGCGCCAGGCGTAAAAGCGTGGCCAGCGTTCCCGAAAACGCCCCGGCTGGCGATGTTGCGGAATTTTTTCTGGTCATTGACTTGCCTGCCGAGCCATTTTAACACTAAAATCCGATTGTTTAATAAAGGAAGCCTCAACATGAGCCAGGAAATATTAACCCTTGATCCCGCATCTTTCGCCCCATGCCCCGACACCAATCAAGCCGCCGGGCCGATTCACACCGTCGCCTGGCTGATTGTACTGGCCGCCGGCATCGCGTGCCTGATTGGTAACTGGATTGTACACTTTAATTATCTTCCGCATGCGCCCATAACAGAATATGGCTTTGCCGGAGCCTTGGATCTCGAATTGCATATTTTAGGCTGCGCCATTGCCGGCGTCGCGGTGGGAATTTCCCCCAAAATCAAGGCCGCCATGACATTAAGCGTTCTGGTGCTGGTGGCAAACATTGCCTTCTACGCATTGATTTTCCTGTTCGGCCCGTTCACCACACTGCCGGTAAGGTAAATCGTTGGGTACCTTTTATCAGGACGGTTCACGATGGTTTTTTGGCGTTCTATCTCCTGGCGTTAATCTTGGCAGCATGCGTTGTGTTGACGAGGCCGGTAGGGCAAGCACTGCCAGAAAAACACAGCTCGTCCGAGGTGGTAGGAATATGAAGCACTGCAGTGAATATATTGGTAAACGAATTCTCATTGGGTTGACGTACCTTGACGGCAACGGCCAACTGATGCGCCAATTGCAATACCACGGTGTTATCTCACGAATAACCGAAAAGGGTATCTTTATTCGCTTGCCCAATGGAGAGGAACATTGCTCGTTGCCGCCTGATGTCTCGGTTCTTGAAAAGGCGAGCCCCGGCGAGTATCGACTACGGTCGACCGGCGAAACTGTTACAAATCCCGATTATCTGGCCCAGTGGACTATCACAAAGCAGGGTGTTCCCGCTGCGGAGAACCCAATGCGTCACAAAAAATAGATTCCCTATCCGGGCTGGCTGGCTTGGCCTTTAGGGGTGCCGCCTCGGGCCGCGCGATGGCGGGCCGAACAGGGTAGCATCCCGTCATGCATGCCCCACACGGCATGACTTATTGGAATTGCCCGAATGGCGGCCTCGCGCACACTTGTTGCAGAAGACTAAAGCCTGATCCGTGGATCAGCCAGGGCGCACGCAATATCAACCAGCAGATTCATTAGTACCAGCAGAACGGTGTACACCAGCACAATGCCTAACACCAGCGGTATGTCCTTGTCCAGACAGGCATTGACGAATACTTCTCCCAAACCGGGAATGGCGAATATTTTCTCAACAATAAATGAGCCGGTCAGCACACTGGCCGTTGCCGGTCCCAAAAATGCCAGCACCGCAATTGAGGCGTTGGGCAGAACATGCCCGGCGATAACTTTCAGAGGCGATAAGCCCTTGGCCCGGGCGGTACGAACAAAGTCCGAGGAAATAACATCCAGCGTGCTGGCACGGGATAACCTGGCCAAATAAGCTAAAAACAGCACGGATAATGTACATGCCGGCAAAATTAACTGTTCAAATGATCCCCACCCGCCGGAGGGCAGCAACGACGTTTCCACCGCAAATAACATCAACAGGCCCGATCCGATTACAAATGTCGGCAAACTGATGCCCAGCAACGTGCCAACCGCCAGTGCAACATCCGGCCAACGGCCCCGATAGACCGCCCCCAGCAGGCCCGCAGCCACTCCCAGCCACAGCGCAATGAGCAACGCCAGCGCACCCAGCGCCACCGATACCGGCAGACTGTTGCGGATGACATCCAGCACCGTCCAATTGGCATAACTGATCGTCGGGCCAAAATCGCCATGCGCGATAATGCGCCAGCCATACGCCAGATACGCATGAAAATCCCCCTGATTAAGATCATAGCGTTGCCGCAGCGCCGCCAATACCGCGGGTGGCGGCTGCTTTCTTCCGATAAACGGATCACCGGGCGTGGCCATCAGCAGCCAGAATGTCACCGTGTATACCAGCCAAACGACAACCACCGACTGCAGCAGGCGGGAGAAGATAAATTTCTTCATGGAACAGCCTCCGCCGCTTGTGGAACCGCGCGGTGTATCCGATGGATATACTTAAATAGAGTGATCATACGAACATTGGTGGATATGCCCCCAATGCGCCTGGGATTGTACATCAGACCGTCGCTGTATTGAAACAGCGGTAGCGACGGCATCCAGCGCGTGACCAGTAACTTTTCAGCCTCATGCAGCAGCGCAAAGCGCTGGGCGACATCAGCCTGACGGGACGCATCATGCAGCAGCATGTCCAGTCGCGGATTGGAAAATCCGGTGAGATTATTGGGGTTTCCGGTGCGGAATAAATCCAGCCATGTTGTGGGGTCCATGTAATCGCCGTACCAGCCGGCACGGGCGATATCATAATTACCCTGCACCACATCCTGATTAAAAATTTTGCTTTCTTCCTGGTGAATGCTCACATGCACACCCAGATTATGCCGCCACATTTCCGCCACAGCCTGCGCAATGCGCACGTTAATAGCCGCCCCGCTGTTGGTCAGAAATTTGAACACCGGCAACCCCCGTCCGCCGGGATAGCCCGCCCTGATCAGCAATTTTCGGGCAGCCGGAATATTCATGGCCAGACCGTGCGGACTGACATACCCATCAATGCTGTTCGGAGGAACCAGAACCTTCAACGTGCGGTCCGGCAGACGCAATATATCTTTCACAATCGCCCGCTTATCAATGGCCATATCCAGTGCACGGCGGATCAACGGATTGTTCAAAGGCTTATGGCGACAGTTGATATTGTAATAATACGATCCGAATACCTGCCGATAATGCACATCATCCCGAAGATGCTGCCGTTGCTGGCGCAGCAGTGCCGGGGCAAAGCGCGTGGGCACAAAGGAAAGTACATCCACCGCCCCGCTCTGATACGCCAGAAATGCGGATTGGGAATCCGGAAAATTCCGCACGTACAACCCCGGGCATTTCACAGCCTGTCGATCCCAGTAATATTTATTGGGCCGCAATTCAAGATACTGATGAAATTTCCAGGCCGCCAGACGGTACGGTCCATCGGAAACCAGATACGGCGGGCGGGTCCATCGCGGATCATAATGCCCGGACGCTAATCCCGGTGTGTGGGAGCGGAAGCGTGCCATGGTTCGGGGATTCAGCGGGAAAAAGGGCGGAAAACTCATGAGAGACAAAAAATAGGCGCAGGGATGAGTCAGCGTTACAACCAGTTTATAAGGGGTCGGTGCGTAAATGCCCACACTGGAAAATGTCGGATGCCGCCCCGCGGCCAGAGAATTAAAATAAGCTTTCGCACCGGCAATATGAAACAGCATGGTGACATAACCGCCGGCGGTAGAGGGCTGAAGTATCCGCTTCCAGGCAAATAAAAAATCAGCAGTGGTAACGCTCTGGCCATTGGACCATCGCGCCTTGCGGCGCAGATAAAATGTATACCTCAGCCCGTGATGGGAAATTTTCCAGGATTTTGCGACGCCCGGAATGGGTTGCAGCGTTTTAGGATCTAATTGCGCCAGGCCCTCCCATAAACCTGTGGCCACGCGAATATCCTGCACCCAGGTCATTTTATCCGGATCCAGCGTGTGAATCTGACCCGCTTCACAGAAGTTAATGGCATTGGCTCCCTGCCGATGAGGCGTGGAAATATAAAAGCATATTGATCCGACAATGAAGAGCACAAGAGATGGTATCAGCAGCGTTTGCCTCATAGCTGATAACGATACCCCGCCGCCGCCGTTGCAGCAATTTAGGTTGCGCGCCCAGATCAATGCGGCAGCGTTGAGTTAGAAGCGGAATGTGGCTTTATAGCACCATACACTTCAGCCCGTCGCTCTTAAGCGGTCAGCGGTTCAACATTTACCCAAGCGCGTTTACGCCAGCTTTCCATACCTTTTTCAGCCAATTGCACGCCCTTCGCCCCTTCTAAAAGCGTCCACGGGAATTCATCGCCCCGCACAATATGCTTGAGGAACATTTCCCATTGAATTTTGAACGCATTGTCAAAGGCCTGCTGGGCCGGCACGTCGCTCCAGGAACCAAAATGATTTAACGGGCTGTCAATATCCGGATTCCATACCGCCCGGGGCGTGCCGTTAAGCTGCTGGAGCACACAATTGCGCAATGTCGCCACCGCGGAGCCTTGCGTGCCATCCACCTGCAACGTCAGCAGATCATCCCGTCGCACGCGCACCGTCCAGGAACTGTTCATCTGGCAAATTACACCGTGGGGCAGTTCAAACGTGGCGTATGCGGCATCGTCAGCGGTGCAGGTATACGGCTTGCCGCTTTCATCGTAGCGCGTTTTCAAATGCGTTGCGCCCAGGCAGGATACCGCATTCACGCCGCCGAACAGATTGTCCAGCAGATACCGCCAATGGCACAGCATATCCAGAATGATCCCACCGCCGTCTTCCTTGCGATAATTCCAGCTTGGCCGCTGGGCGGCAATGCTCCCACCGTCAAAAACCCAATAGCCGAATTCGCCCCGCACGGAAAGAATTTCACCGAAAAATCCGGTCTTTATTAACTGCTGCAATTTGAGCATGCCGGGAAGAAATAGCTTGTCCTGCACCACCCCGTTTTTTACGCCCGCCGCTTTCGCCAGGTAATACAGTTCGAGAGCATCCGCGGAACTGACCGCTACCGGCTTTTCACAATAAACACTCTTGCCCGCCGCAATGGCCTGCTTGACGGCCGCAGCCCGGCGATCAGTGGTTTGCGCGTCAAAATAAACCGTATAATTTTTATCTGCCATCACTTTGTCCAACTCTGTGGAAATGGCTTTTATTCCCGTGGCTGCCGCCAGTTGCTCCAGCTTGGACTTATTACGGCCCACCAGAACGGGGTCCGGCATAATCATTTCATCATCATTAAGTTTTACGCCCCCCTGCTTGATAATTGCGGCAATGGACCGGTAGAGATGCTGATTGGTTCCCATGCGTCCCGTGACGCCATTCATGATAATTCCAACCCGATGTAGTTTCATAATTCCACGCTTCCTTAAAAATAAACGAACGCGGAATTATAACGCTATTTTCAAATCACGCGACTTGCCACAGGCTATTTCTGCACAATGCCCACCGGCGCCGCCAGCAAAACATTGTCCTGCCGCAACACATGCAGAATATCATACATTTGCAGGATGGTTTTGCGGTACGACCCCGGCATGGCCGCCGTCAACATATGCAAGCCTGCGGGCAGGTCCGCTTGAATGCCCAATCGTTGCCGAATCAACTGCGTCAAAGACTGGGCACGCGGATAGACCACCATGTGGCAAGGCCCGCTGATTTTTCCATCCTTAGCGGCAATAACAATGGCATCATGCAACGATCCCACGCGGTCCACCAGCCCCTTGCTGACCGCCATGGAACCGGGAAATAAACGACCACGGGCCACTTTCTGAATATCCGCTATCTTTTTACCTCGTGCCTGCATCACCCGCCGGGTAAATAGCGCATAGGTCTGTTTCATCATGTGCGTAATAAATGTGCGTTCTTCCGGTGTAAAGGGCGTTGTGCTGGCAAACATCGCCGCATTCTCGCCCATGGAAAATGTCTGGATATGCAGCCCGATTTTCTTAAACAATCCGCCCAGAACCACTTTGCCCCCCACCACGCCAATGGAGCCGGCAATCGTACCGGGATCAGCAATGATCTCCTGCCCCGCAGTGGAAATGTAGTAGCCGCCGCTGGCCGCTTCAGCGCCCATGGAGACCAGCAACGGCTTCTTTCGCCCTGCGGCATGGAGAATCTGCCAGATGTCCTCGCTGGCCTCAGCTGATCCGCCCGGCGAATCCACACGCAGTACAATGGCTTTCACCGCGGTATTTTTCAGCGCGGATTTTATCTCCCGGCGAATTCGAGCCGGTGTCACGAGATTGGCGTCATAGCTAGTTCCGGGCGAATCATCCGTGATCACGCCGTCAGCACATATTACCGCCACCGCCGGCTTCTCACTGGCCCGCGGATGACGGGGCGATCCGAGCATCTGCAAAAGGGCAAACGGACTGCTTAAGTCGATCGGCGAATTCTTTTTGACCCCGTAATGGGCGATCAGTTTGGCCGGCCCGTCAAAATCCGTTTCCACCCATTTTTTAATATCCTGCCGACTTTCCAGGGCATCCACAAATCCCGCTTTTTTGGCACCGACGCCGTCCATCCAACTCGCGTTAATGGCCGAAACAATCTGTGCGCGCGACAGCGCGGGCCGGTTGTGCCCGATGGTCGCAATAATCTGGCCATACCATGCCGTTATCAGCCGATTGATCTGCTGGGCAAATGCCGGGCTGGCGGAACTCCGCGTCATAGGCTCTTCGGCCCCTTTGAATTTCCCGATCTGCACCATGTCGGCCTGCAAATCCAGTTTGCTTAACAACCCTTTGAAGAACATAAGTTGAATCGCCACGCCCGGCAAAAACAAATCTCCATGCCGGGACATAACCGCGTCATTGGCATAGCTGGCCAGCAGGTAGGTATTGGTATCAAAATCCGGAGAAAATACCGCCACCTTCTTGCCTTTGGCCCGCAAATCCGCGATCAATTCACCAAGTTCCTGCGATTGCGTTAATGACAAATCAAATGATTGCAGATTCAAAAACACGCCCTGAATCGACTTATCCCGCGCCGCCCGAAGCAGTTGCGTCATGGTCACCGTCAGCGAGGAGTGATGGCTTGGCCCCATCGTCAGCCAATTAAAGGAAAATCCACTGGGATGCTCCTGCAACTGCCCTTCAAGCGTAATTTCCGCAATACGGCTTTCCGCCCGGGCACGCGGAGCACCCGCAAACGCCAACGTACCTGCAGCCACCGCCGCTAAGGCAAGTACAATTTTCCGATACTGAAAAAATTTAATCATCGACGCCATCCTAAAAACCGCCTGCCTGAAAAGCCAACGCCGCTTATTGTAGCCCCCCGCCGCCCAAAAGCCGAATCATTTGCCCCGAAATTTCCGTGCGACTGCTGGAGCGGCAAGCCAAGAAGAAATGGAACCCTGGAACCTGGAATCTGGACGTGACAGTTGCGTCCCATACATGCTGCGCGCAAGCCCACCCGTTTAGCGTCGTCGCCCGGCGACGAGCGCCACCGCCAACACCCCATCACGCCCAAACCACTCCCCCTGGTATCCGCGCCATCCGCGTAATCCGCGGTCCAATCCCTTCGCGTCTTTGCGAGAACCTCTTCGCCAGCCCACAAAACAGCAGCGCAGCGCTTCAAAGCCTTCTAACTCCTGCTCTGAAAATTCGCGGACGGCGTCCAGTTACGCGGCACGGGGCCGGACCTCGAGCGTGACGTTGTAGCCGAGTTTCCGCAGTTGGGCGGCCAGCCGCTGAGCCTTCTGTTCAGGCGGGGCTTT
>JAKBCC010000197.1 GCA_021808105.1 Planctomycetota bacterium | reverse complement strand
ATAGCTTGTTTGCCAGCTCCCCGGAGCATTTCGGAGGCTACACCGACCTTCATCGCCTCTATACGCCAAGTCATCCACCGTATACCCTTAGTAGCTTGACCACATTGATTTTTAACCGTCCCACCACACACCTCGCTTCCACCTCCTTTCGGAAGTTTCCACAACGTGCAGAATTGGCATTGTCAAAATCAACTTGCTTTACGCCTGGTAATTGCCCATTCGTAAAGCTGTGGTCGGGGCCACTTGAGTAACTCTGGTTGGCATTTCCGGAGTGCCCGGAAATGCACTTAAATTTAGCGCTCTTGACTGTACTTTCATTTCATACGCACCATGCTCCCGGCCAAACAGTTGCCCGTCTAACCAACAACACGACTTGTACTTGTGAAAGCACAACTTAGCTTTATATGTGGAGTTGTTGTTACCACATCACGCAATCTTCACTTGTCAAAGAACATCGCACAATCGACAATTTTATCGTCGGTTGTCGGCACTTAATCATCGTTGGTTGAAAAACAACCCGTTGATGACCAGGTGCTGAAAACCCTTGCTTCTTCTGTCGTATGTTGCGTTGGCCATCGGACTTCGCCGACGGCCCCTTTGGCGGGAATCCTGTCAGGCGGGCTTATCCGATGCAAACCACCGAGTTTGTGATTGGCAATCGAGACTCCTTGAGGTTCATCGGTTGATGGTCAACCGCGTCTTGTTTCCTACGCCATTTCAGAAGCATAACGGCTTTCTGAAATTTTTTCGGTGAAGTTCATTTCTTCAACCGAGTTCAGTATTCTACCAAAACTTTCGGGCTTGTCAACAGCACCACAAAAATTTTATCGTCGCTTTCAAAGATCAGGCTTTAACCAAACCTTGTCGCGGTGACACCGGAATATTTATATAGGGTTCTACAGCGGCTGTCAAATCACTGCCGCAACTGTTAAAGACCGCCCCGGCTGGGTATGATTTTGGCTGCATTGATTCGAGCACCGATATTTCGGGCTGGCTGCGGGAAATTTAATGTTGGCCGCGGTAATGTCCGAAAATGATGAGATAGGTACTTTTTAGCGAGGAATTATGAATAACTCCAATCCGCGCCGTGCTCTGGTAACTGGAATTACCGGTCAGGACGGCTCTTATCTGGCCGAGCTGCTTCTGGCCAAAGGGTATGAAGTCCATGGCATTATCCGCCGATCCAGCAGTTTTAATACTGAACGCCTGAATCATATTTATCAGGATCCGCATGAGCACGGCCCGCGTCTGCACTTGCATTACGGCGACTTAACCGATGCGTCAGGTCTGCGGGATATTCTTACCCGCACCGAGCCGACGGAAGTTTATAATCTCGGTGCCCAATCGCACGTGCGGGTCAGCTATGATCAGCCGGTATATACGGTGAATACCGCAGGAATGGGGGCGTTGCTTTTACTGGAAGCCATTCGGGATGTCGGCCGCCCCATTCGATATTATCAAGCCTCAAGCAGTGAAATGTTCGGCAAAGTAGTGGAAACGCCGCAGAAAGAGACCACGCCATTTCATCCGCGCAGCCCCTATGCGTGCGCCAAAGTTTACGCCCACTGGCAAGTCATCAATTATCGCGAAGCCTACGGAATGTTTGCGTGCAATGGCATATTGTTTAATCACGAATCCCCGCGCCGGGGCGAAACATTTGTAACGCGGAAAGTCACCCGCGCTGCCACGCGCATCAAGCTTGGGCTGCAGGATGCCTTGTACATGGGAAATCTGGATGCCAAGCGGGACTGGGGCTTTGCCGGTGATTACGTTGAGGCCATGTGGCTGATGCTCCAGCAGGACAAGCCGGATGATTATGTTATTTCAACCGGAGAAACTTACAGCGTGCGGGAATGGGTTGAATTGTGCTTCCGGCAGGTAGGTCTGGATTGGAAGCAATATGTAAAAATGGACGAGCGTTACTTGCGGCCCGCTGAAGTTGATTTGCTGCTGGGTGACAGTTCAAAAGCGCGGCAGATACTGGGCTGGAAACCGAAGGTAAATCTGGAGGCGCTGGCAAAAATGATGATGGAGCACGACATGCGCCTGGCCGAGCAGGAAAAGCTGCTTGAGCAGCATAACGGCACCCGGCGGATGTCCAGGTAATCGCCGGATTGCGACGGCGTGATTTTTAAACTTATTGGAATTATTGCCGCCATGACCAAAACCGCCGAAACCCGCTTGAATTGCAGCGCGGGGCAACCTAATATTGTTATGTCTCTGGATGGCCTGATCGGGGCCTTCCAGGGTCTGTGGGATTAAAAGTGGGATTGCAGACGGCGCAGTCTATTCGGCGGCGGTGACGAGTTTTTGGACGGTGATGCGGTATGATGTGCAATCGATGCAATAAACCGGCGACGGTACACATCAAGGAAATAAGCAACGGCTCAATTGTTGCACTTGATTTATGCGAGCAGTGCGCAGCTTCCGCGGGCTATGCTCCGCAGGAACATCTGCCTTTGAATGAAATCCTGAACGACTTCGTGGCGGCCAGCAGTCAACTGGCGATGGGCAATTCTCCGCACTGCCAGGATTGCGGCATGACATGGCAGGAATTTAAAGATACCGGCCTGCTGGGGTGCGAAAAAGATTATGACATTTTCGTTCAATTGCTGGGCGCGGTAATTGAGAAAGCCCAGCACGGAGCCAAACACCACACTGGAAAAACAAAACTCCGCCGCGGCAGACCTGCGAAAGTGGCGGATGAACCGGATGCGGTCCAACTGCGGCGTTCAGAATTAAAACGCCTGCAAAGCGAATTGGCGAAAGCGGTCAAGACGGAATCCTATGAAAAAGCCGCAAAACTGCGGGACCAGATCAAAACTCTGGAAAATTCGGCTTGATATGTGCGGATGTGTATGTGATGGCGGGGCCTCCACTGGTAAATAGAATTCAGGCGGTACAAGTTAATGATTTTTGACGATTTGATCAGGCAAAGCGGTGAGTGGCTTAGCGCCAAGGGGCCGCATAATGATATTGTTATCAGTTCGCGGGTGCGCCTGGCGCGAAATCTGGCGGCATTTCCGTTTATGAGCAAAGCCAGTCGTACCCAGCGCATGCAGTTGCATCGCTTATGCCGCGAACGATTGACCGCGTTGCCGGGACTGGCAAACCTGCAATACGTTGAAGTTGATAAAACGGAGGAAACGGACCGGCAGATGCTGGTAGAGCGGCATTTAATCAGCAAACAGTTGGCGTCCGGAGAAGGCAGCCGAGGGGTGGCCATCACCGGAGATGAGTCCTTAAGCGTGATGGTCAATGAGGAGGATCATCTGCGGCTGCAAGTTATGCGATCGGGGGTGCAGTTGCGCGAATGCTGGCGCGAAGCTGATCGACTCGATGATCTGCTGCAGCAGCAGCTTGACTACGCTTTTCACGAACGCTGGGGTTATCTGACGGCATGTCCGACCAACGTGGGAACGGGGTTGCGGGTGTCGGTGATGATGCACCTGCCGGCCTTGAAGCTCACGGGAGAAATTGAGAAGGTATTTCAGGCTGCACGGGATATGCACCTGGCCATCCGCGGTCTGTTTGGCGAAGGCACGGAAGCGGTGGGAGATTTTTACCAGATCAGCAATCAAACCACATTAGGACGTTCCGAAGAGGAAATTCTTTCCGAATTCAGTGACTCTGTCATTCCCCGAATCATTGAAGCGGAAATGACGGCACGGGCGATTCTGGAGCATGAACGGCCCCTGGTGGTGGATGATAAAATCGGCCGGGGCATCGGCATGTTACGCCACGCCCGACTGCTAAGCACCGAAGAGGCCCTTTATTTTTTATCGCATTTGCGCATGGGCGTGGCGATGAAACGCGTTGCGGGCTTGAATATCGACGCCATTAACCGGATATTTTTAACCGTGCAGCCGGCCCATTTGCAGCGTTTGCTGGGGAAGCGCATAGAGGGGGAGGCCCGCAAGGCCGCCCGTGCGGATTTTGTTCGGCAAGCTCTCCAGCCTGGGAGCCTGTCCGGGTAATGGCCGGGTTGCGATGGCAATGATTAGGGACACCCTATCCGTTTTTTGGATACTTTTCAGCCGCGATTGCCGATAACATACTGGAGAAATCTCCGCGGATGGTCTGGAGGCTTGACAGAACTCCCAAAGCGCTTGAACATTCCAGTTAAGCGGGTTTCCGGAGTTGAAGCTTGGTGCCGAAAAAACAGGAATCCGACCGCCGGACTTGTGGATATTTGGATTTCGGCACATACTTTAATAATAGGGTTGGCGGGGTAAATGCGAAACTGCGTGTTTATTCCGCAACTGTATGGCATAAATAGATTTTTTTTTCTGACTCGGAGAGTTGGCGCATGACATTGAATATCGCGGATCGTAATGGTTCTGATTCTTTGAACAATGCCTCGTGCGGTGCATCGCGTGGCGCGAACCGCGCCTGCGGCCCACGCGGCAGGCGAATTGGAAAAGGATGGGGCAAAGCCGGCTTAATGGCCGGCCTGCTGTTAGGACTTGGCGGCTGCCAGACAACCAGCCCGTTAGACTACCTGAATTTAGGAAATTCATTTTTAAACCCGGCCGAAGTTGGACGCTTTGATAAAGCCAATCCCTTCGGGCGGGTACAACCTGTCACGTGGCCCATCCTGGATTCGCTGGCGGTCAATGATCCACCCGCCGGTGCCTGGGCGAATTCCACCCCCCCAACAGCCGCTGATTTGCAGCCGGTACATAAGCCGTATGTGCTTGGTGCCGGGGATGTATTAAGCATTTCAGTATTTGAACTTGTTGTGCCTGGGCAGGAATCCGTACAAACCCGGCAAATTAACACTCAGGGTAATATCACGTTAGATTTTGTCGGCGAAATTCATGCCGCCGGCATGACCACGCGGCAGCTACGCCGGAAAATAGTCCACAAGTTAATTCAAAGCG
>JAKBCC010000196.1 GCA_021808105.1 Planctomycetota bacterium | reverse complement strand
TGGATCGAAAACCAAGTCCTGGAATTCAACGCCTTGGCCAAAAACTACCTGCCGCCATTGACATGACGGGGAGACTGTCGGTTGGTCAATGGCACTTCTGGAAAGATAACGCACGCATGTATGAACTGTCACGTCTCGGCCACGTGGGCAATGCGGTGATTGGTGATCTGGTATTTCACGACAAAGGGGGAGACTTCAAAATCCGCGGCAATGTCGGAGATTTCCTCAGCCGTGACTTCGTTGGAGGTAATTCGAGACTCAATTACATGGGCGGGAATTAGAAACTCGGCGGCGAAGGACCGCTCCCTCTGCTGGCGTTCTGTTATGGCCGAGGTAAGAAGATAAAGCGAACGATCCCCGCCATAAAATAGGCTCATCAACGAACGTGCAATCAAAAATCGAAATGATTCTGGTCGCCTTTTGAAGGCAAAACACCGGATAACTCGTTGGTCCAGGCCGACAAGGCCTTCTATGCTCGGCATCGGTGTCGGTGCGGCGGCGACTGGCGAAGTGAATTGAAACACATCCGGGGCGCGTTGCTCATCCAGATTTAGCTGCGCGCGCGCATGTCTTGCCAAGGCGTACCCTTGCTCCCAAGGCGCAGCGGTCTCCGCGACCTGTGGTACATCGTATAAACCTTTGAACGGATGCTGACCCAAGATGGACGTTCCAAGGGCGTCCAGTCCGCTTGCAAGCCATCGCTGCACCTCCGGAAGTCGTTCAATGGTGGATGCACAAAACGTATCCGCACGAAGGCCTTGGGGAATTGCTGTCCATACCTTCATAATTGTTTCAGCGGCGTCTGCGGGAAGCGCGTAGGGATCGAGTCCGAGCCATGCCGCCGCGCGGCAGAATTCGGCCTCTTCCCGGTCCGCATTTATTATGGCCTCCCAGTTTTTCGTCAGGGTGCCGGCGGAAATTTTTAACGATTCCAATCGGCCCAAAACGGCCTCAATAAGCTCGGCCGCTTTGGCACGGAATAACTCCGTCGTAACCCGCTGCTCCCCAGTGCTTATAAACTCAATATTCTGATGCTCACTTTGGAATGATGCCCAGGTTAAATTCAGTTTATCACCTTCGGGATAAATGCGCAGTCTGGGAAGGGGAAACCCTTCCTGCGCGGAATATAAGCAATGACGCGTATCTACGCCGTCAACTGTACCCGTTTTGCCAGGCGCGTGTACTTCGTTAAACAGACACCACCAATTCGCAACCAGCCATTCCGCCAATGGGTACAGCGGCACTCGGATATAATCGCGCGTGGTGCGGGCGCGTTTGTCCAGAACTTTGGTGATAATCTGGTTGCCGGACGCTAAAGTAAAATCCGCAAATGTTCCATTAATTTCCGGCGCATCATTACACCCAAAATCCAGCCACGTATATTGTATGTCGAATTCACTCACGGCAACCCTCGCACTCGTTCGTCGGAATCCAGCGGGTAACCTTTGTACTGCCCTTGTGCAATATGGCGGCCCTCGAAAACCACTCCAGCTTCACGGTGCCATACATAGCGCGGAAAGCCGTTCTCCCAGGACGCGCTGAAGTGCCCTCTTGCTACCGCGTCAGTCAGCCATTTCTGAATGGTAGGCTGTTGACGCGACAAGGCCTTGGGACAGATACTAGCATCCGGGCGCGGCTGCGGTGGATTGCCGGCAAAGCTCGGCACATCCTT
The DNA here is from genome assembly GCA_021808105.1 of Planctomycetota bacterium. Classification (GTDB taxonomy): domain Bacteria; phylum Planctomycetota; class Phycisphaerae; order WQYP01; family WQYP01; genus JAMDCX01. The sequence goes on along the minus strand of JAKBCC010000196.1, from coordinate 3,308 downwards.
ATGATACAGACTACCCACATAACGAACTTGAGCACCGACCGCAGCGATATGAATACCCGCCGGAGCAGGGCCGATGGCTCTATGCTTGGCCATTCTTGTGTATTTCGGCGGTTTCATATCACTGTCATTCTACGGGATTCGCCCTGCCCTCGCCATAGTATGACAAACGTGGACGATTCAGGCAAGGTACTCTTCATACAGTATGGAAATGAGCGATGCGTCGGTTATGCTTAACAAAGTTGGCGCACTGAAGGAGTTGCTGAAATGACAAAGACTCAAGCACAATCTCTTAAAAAAGCTCTCGAAAAGAAATTTGACGGGCTGGCCGAATTCGAGCTGGCCGGCATGCCCGGTCGTTACCGTTTTGCGGTCAAATCCAGGAAGTTTGATAAAATGCCACAAATGAAGCGGCAGGATGAGGCGTGGAAAATTGTCGACAAAGTGCTCGAACGCGATGCAATTCTGGACATTTCTCTGATCCTCACCTTTGCGCCCCGGGACATGGCGACGGGAAAAATCCGGGGCCATGCAACGTAAATTAGGAGAACGGACGCATCCCATCGGCCACGTGTCGGTGGTTCATTACCATGTTTGGGCCTCCACTTGCATCGCGGCGCACCATCGTGTTAAGGCGCGCCCCCATCGGTACCTGTATAGCACCGGATGATAATCCGGTGGTTGATCCAGTGCCGCCAACCAACCACCGGGTTATCACCACGGTGCTTAATGACGTGATGTTCCGCCATCGCAACTCCGGCCAGTACTCGGACAGACTCCAGGGGCGACGGGTGGCTTTTATGGGGCGTTCCACCGCCGGCAGCGCCGGCGGCTTTGTGGAGTCTCCATGCAACATTGCGCGGAGCGGAGAGGCTGATAGGCCTGTGCGTTTTAGCGCCCCGGCACGTGATCAATCACGATGCCGCGGGCGGTGGGTTGGGCGATGGGGGTTAGGCCGAGGGATTGGAGTTTGGCGATGTTGTGAGGGGTAATGATCGGATCAAAGCCGTAGGTTTTTCGCAGGCGGATTATTTCCGGCCAGTCAACGATCAGATAATTCACATGATGGCTTTGCAGATAATGCAGCGCCGCAGCTGCGCCGCCGTGGTGAAAGGCACTGGCCAGTTTGTTGCGATCAAAGACGGTGGCGTAAATAACGTGCCCGCGGATGTATAGCGGGGTGCTTAAACCTTCCAGATAATAGGTGGTATGTGAGGTAAATTGTCCCGGCGGTGCAGGCTCTGAAAGCCAATCCTCCGGCAGGCTGATCGCCGCACCAATTGGCGGCGGCATCTGGGCATGGACCGGGCCAAACAAAAGGCCCGCTTCCGGTCTAAGCAGCAACCCACATCCGACGGCCTGCAGTGCAAGCAGTGCAGCGGCGGCAACACAATAGGCCGGCAGCAGATCGGCGGCCATTCCCAGCATCCAAGCCAATGGAATAACGGCAGGTAATAAAAATCGGGCCTGCAATTGGGTGCAGGTTATCCAGGCGAGCAGTTGCACCAGCAGGCACAGGGCCAGAAGCCAAGATTGAATTCCGGTAAATAGTGCCAGTGCGACAGCGGGAATCAGCACCAGCCAAAGCGGGCCGAATCGCAGAAGCCAGGGCGTTTGCGGGCCGGGAAAACCGGGTTTGGCCTGCAAGGCATCGAGCCAGGCTGCGATCCCCGGCGACCATTGGCGATTGAGAATTGATTGATCAACCAAGGCGTGCAAATGCCCCGCTACGCCCGCATCCCGCGCCGGCGGGCGGTGGCCCCGGTCGAAGCGCAAGGCGATGGATTTACTCCAATGGCCCCGGCCTAGCGTGCCGGTAAAAATGGGAAATATCGGGTTGCCAAAACTCCGGGCCTTATGAGTGGCGGTCATGGAACGGGCCATCCATGGGCTGTAGATAAGCAATGCGGTAACTGTAACAATCGCCAATTGACGAAAATTGCGGCGCGCCAGAAGAATGGCGGCAATCGGCAGCGCCACCATAACTCCGGCGGTCATTTTGGTTCCCACAGCTAAACCCAGCACTACGCCCAGGGTAAGCCACTCCGGCCAGCGCGTCGCCACGCACGCCAAGCTGACCGCCAAGACGGCGTACAGCAATACCGCACCGTCGTTGTAGGCCAGCGATCCCACAACCAGCGTCCAAGGGGTGGCCAGTATTACCAGCGCGGCAAGAACGCGGCCTGCGGCTTTCAGATTCAGCGGAGCAAAAAGTATTCCGGCAACCGCCAAAAGCGTCACGACGGCATGTAAAATTTGCGATCCAAAGACCAGAGCATAAATATATCCCGCCCCGATCGCTGATTGAGCCACGGCGGCCAGAATCAGATACAGCATTTCCATATTTAATGGCATATATGAGTAGATATTTTCATGCACCGGTGCCGTGCTGTGCAGAGCCAGAAACTGCCGGGGTAATTGCAGGTGGTATTCCAGCACATCAAAGCCGTTGCCTTCGGTGTGCCACAAAGTTCCGGCGGGAAAGCAGACGGCGATAAGCAGCACCGCCAGAGGAATGCAGGCCAGTAGAATCAGAGCGTCTCGGCGTTGCAGAGGGCGGTTGAGAAATTCCAGTTGAGATTTCAGGTGTCGCGCAAAGGGATATCCGGCGGCAGCGGAGGCAATTAACAGTATGCCGCAGGTCGGCCCGGAAATCAGGCCGCAACTTCCCAACACCAGCGCCGCCAGGCTTAAAGCTCCCATTCCCAGAGCAGCTGCCAGAACCAGGCGAAAGCCCAGAGGCCACGGGGAAAGCTGCATCATGGGTGAGTCGCGCAAGGGATGGGTTAGCGCCAAGCCCAGCAATACGGCTGGTAGAACAATAATGCCGGCCCAGGCGGCATTGCACAGCGTTGCCAATACCGCAGGCATTTGCGATCCGGAAATTGCCAGCATCACCAGCAAGGTGGTTATAAAGATGACCGGCAGTAACATCCAGCGCCGCAGATGATCGCCGCCAGTGGACGCGGAAGGGTGCGTTCGGCGGTAAGCAATACGTGGCTTCATGACGCAACCCAACAGTCAGGGGGCATAGTGTCAGATCATCACCGGGCAACCGAACGGCCGACAAGGCGATGGTACATCCCTAAGCCGCCGCCGGCTGTTGGCTGCAACAGCTTTTGCATTTGGTCGCGGCTGCCGGGATGGTATCCAGGCAGAACGCGCATGATTTTGTGGGTGGCGGGGGCGGAGCCGGTGGCGGCGGTGGCGGGGCCTTTACCAACATCTTAATGACGATGAAGCAGACCAGGCCGGTGATGACTAACGTCAGAAACGTGTTGGCCAGATCGCCGATGAGCAATTTCACCGGC
>JAKBCC010000055.1 GCA_021808105.1 Planctomycetota bacterium | reverse complement strand
GATGTTTCAATGGCGGAGGTGAGCAGTCTTTTTTCAGAGGCAACGCTGATGAAATATAAGGGGATCCAACAGGAATACCCTGAAATCGACCAATGGGTGGTACGTCCGGCGTTTGCCGGCTTAGGGGTGCTTTGCGCGGGGCTATTATTTGCCTTCTGCTATGGGGCACTGGGAATAACACCCGTGCGGAGGTGGTTTACCGCGTTGCATCCACGAATATTCATGTTTTTTAGAAATGCTTGGGGAAGCGCGCTACGACATGGAGGATTGGTCCCACACGTAGCCGACACCAAGGTAAGATTACGGATGGAGTATGACAGCACATGACAACAGCAACGCAATGCGGCCAAGTTGTAATCGCCGGCGGCAGCGGTTTTCTTGGGGTATCACTGGCCACGCACCTTGCTTCTACGGGGGCCGGCGTGACCATGTTTTCACGCCACGCGCCCCGGGCTTCCGGGCCGTGGCAGCATGTCCAATGGGACGCCCGTACGCTGGGCCCGTGGTGCCGTGAACTGGAGGGTGCGGCGGCGTTGGTCAATCTTGTGGGGCGCACGGTCGATTGTATTAAAACGCCCGATCATCAGGATGAAATCCTTCGCTCGCGTGTGGAAGCCACGCGCGTTCTGGGCGCGGCCATGCGACAAATCGACCGCCCGCCGCCAGTATGGGTTCAGATGGCCACGGCCCACATCTACGGCGATCCGCCGAGCGTGTTGTGCGATGAGGACTCTCCGCTGGGGTACGGGCTTGCGCCGTTTGTCGGGCGGGCATGGGAAGAAGCCTTCCATGCCGCCGCATTACCGCAGCAGCGACAAGTGATTTTTCGCACAAGCTTTGTAATTGGGCGGGATCGGGGAGCTGGCGGCGGCGCGCTGGCGCGCCTGGGCAAACTGGTACGATGGGGCCTTGGTGGCCGCGTCGGTTCGGGGCGGCAGGGTATGAGCTGGATTCACGAGGCGGACATCAATGCGCTCTTTGAGAGGGCCATTAGCGCAGCGGACATGCGGGGCGTGTATGTTGCGACATCTCCGAATCCGGTACCGCAGGCACAATTCATGCGTGAATTGCGGGCGGCATTGCGTATGCCGATTGGCATGCCGGCTTCCGAATGGATGGTACGCATCGCCGCGCCCTAGCTGCTGCGGACGGACCCCGAACTGGCGATCTACGGGCGTTACGTGGTCTCGCGCCGTTTACGCGAAGAGGGCTTTGCATTTAAGTTTCCGGAATTGCGCCCCGCCCTGGAAGACCTCTGCTCACAGCGTTCGAAGACCTGTGTCCACAAGGATTGAAAAACATCGGCCAGCGATGACGCGGGTGCCCGATTGCTCGTGGCGAGCTTAAAGGGAGTGTTTATGGGAACGGTCGGCGCATCACTGTTGCCACGCCACTTTGCCAGTGTGGCTTTTTTGCCTTTCCTAAAACCACCTTCTGTAAAACACTATTCCAAATCGTCCCGTAATTGGGTAAAATTAATAAAACGGCGGCGGTCAACTGGCTGGCCTACGGGGTTTCTCGAAGAGGTGCATCGTGACGGTCGGAACACAGATATTGAAGGGCGTCATTCACGGACGGTCCATTGAACTGGAAAATGCGCCCCGGTTGGGCGACGGGCAGCGGGTCTCTGTTCTGGTGCGACCGGCGACGCCAACGGGAGAAGGTTTGCGAAAGGCCTTCGGCTCATGGCGGAAAGACGCAAAAAAGCTCGGTCCGTTTATTACCAGCACATACGCGAGCAGGGCGGATGGACACAGGAGTGCCCGATGAGTTTCCTTCTGGACACGGACACCGCGTCTGCGTTTTTGCGCGGCGAGGCTGGAGTGTTTGGCCGTTTCATGCAACATAGTGGTGGTTTATATATCTCAATCTTGTCGGTTGCTGAGCTCTACGCGTGGGTTTTTGTTACCGATAAGCCGGAAAAGCGAGAAGTTGGGCTGACCGCCATGCTACACGATGTCAACATAGTAGAAAGTGGAGAGTCGAAATACCCGGTTTTGTGTTGCGGATTGGGCTATGGTTGCACCGAGCGAACAATTTCACCACAACGGCACGCCACCGAGGTTACAGGGAACGGGTTATGGGTTACAGCGGGGCGGGGAATCTGTGGATATCTGCATCCTTCACGGATCAATCGTCTCGAAGGATGGAAGTCCACTGTCTATCCGCGCAATCCGCGAAATCCGCGGTCTTTTTACAGCGTGTTTTGAATTGCATACCCCGTTTCGGCACCCCGCACGATTACAGCAAGCCCAGCTGCAGCAACGCGGCATCCGACATGCGGTCTTTGCTCCACGCCGGTTCCCAGACCAGATTTACCTTGGCGGTCTTTACATCTTCCACACTTTCCACCGCCTGTTGCACGGCCGGCGGCATGGAGCCGGCGACGGGGCAACCGGGAGCGGTGAGCGTCATGTCCACGATGACATCTTTTTCTGCGGATATATCAATGCGATAAATCAGGCCCAGATCATAAATATTGACCGGGATTTCCGGATCGAAAATAGTCCGTAATTTTTCCACAATCGATGCTTCCAAAGCCTTGTTCTCCAAGGCATCGATGATGGTCGTGCCGGTATGGGCTTGCGCGGTGCCGGCTGATGCGGAGGGTGTCGGCGAACCCGCAGTGGCGGATGTGTTCACCGGCAGTTTTACCGCGTGCGGATTTTTAAACACAAACCCCCGGCCGGAGGGCGCATCCCGAAAATCAATTTCTGTGCCATCCAAACTGGGAAAACTCATCGGATCAGCGACAATGGTGATCTCCATAGACTCCCCCACCACGTCATCCTCATGTCGAACTTCCGTCAAATCCAGCAGATAATTAAATCCCTGAGCGTTGCGGCCTTTGATACCGACGCGCAAAACAGCCTTGGCCCCCATCCCCTGATCCTGGAGAATCTTTTTAATTTCCGCGGCCGCGATTTCCGTTAATGTAATGGGCATAAGGGGTCCTTTGAGCTAGTACATAGGAGTTAGAAGTTAGGAGTTAGAAGAATTGCTGTTTGGCCATGGCTTTACTATTTAGAAATAACGGCACAGCTCATAAAGCATCGGCCCCGCAGGCCGTTCCTAATTCTAACTCCTAACTCCTAACTCCTAACTCCTTTTCACTCCGTCGTAACCGGAGCATCCTGATTTTTAATGGCGGCCTGCAGCGTATGCCATGGCAGCGTGGCACACTTCACCCGCACGGGAAATTCCCGCACTCCGGAAAATACCGCCAACTTATTCAATGCTTCCAGATCCGGTTCCTGATCCAGCGGGCTGGTAAGCATGGTATGAAACAACTCAAACAAGGGTTGAGCATCCGCCAGGGTTTTGCCTTTCAGCGCCTCGGTCATCATGGAAGCGGAAGCTGTGGAAATGGCGCACCCATTACCGGTGAAGCTTATGTCTTCTATGACGCCGGCGTTTAATTTCAGGAAGAGCCGGATTTTATCGCCGCAAAGCCGATTATGGCCGTCGGCGGTCGAAGTCGCGTTCGGCATTTCATGCTTATTCCGCGGTTTGCGCGTATGGTCAAGAATCGTCTGCTGGTAAAGATCACGCAGGTCGGACATTAGCTGAATACCTCTTTGACTTTTTCAACAGCTGCCACCAGGCGGTCCACATCTTCCCGGTTATTGTAAAACGCCAGAGACGCCCGTGCCGTTGCGGCAATATTGTAGTGATCCATCAGAGGTTGACAGCAATGATGCCCGGTGCGAATCGCCACGCCTTCGCCATCAACAATCGTGCCGATATCATGGGGATGAATATTTTCCATGATAAAGGAGATCACCGCAGCTTTCTCCGGCGCGGTTCCAATAATATGTAACCCGGAAATTCGCATTAACTGTTTTGTGGCATACAGCAGCAGATCATGTTCATACTCGGCGATGGCGTCCATGCCGATGGCGCCAAGATAATCAATTGCCACGCCCAAGCCGATCGCTCCACTAATGTGCGGCGTGCCGGCTTCAAATTTATGCGGTATGTCATTCCAGGTTGATCCGGCAAAGCTCACCGTGCTGATCATGTCTCCGCCACCCTGGTACGGGGGCATTTTTTCCAGCAGTGCACCCTTGGCCCACAGCGCCCCGATGCCGGTGGGTGCATAAAGTTTATGCCCCGAAAACACAAAAAAGTCGCACCCGATTTTCTGCACATCAATGGCCAGATGCGGAACCGATTGTGCACCATCAACAAGCACGGGAATACCGCGGGCCTTGGCCATGGAGACAATGCGTTCAACGGGGTTGATCGTCCCCAGCGCATTGGATACATGCGTAAGCGCCACCAGACGTGTGCGCTCGGAAAGCAGTTGCGCGTAATGCTCCAGCGATAATTCACCACCATCGGAAACTGAAACAACCTTGATAACCGCACCGGTCCGGTGGGCCAATAATTGCCAGGGCACAATATTGGAATGGTGTTCCATTTCCGAAAGAATTATTTCATCGCCGGAATGGATATTTTCCATGCCCCAGGTGGCGGCTACCAGATTCACTGCCTCGGTGGCACCGCGCACAAATACAACTTCTCTAGCTGATGGAGCATTGATAAATCGTGCAACTTTTTCCCGTGCGGCTTCATACGCTGCCGTGGCATCGACACTTAATTTGTAAACACCGCGATGAATATTGGCATTGTAATTCGTGTAATAACGAGCCGTGGCGGCAATAACCGCCTGCGGCTTCTGGCTGGTGGCCGCATTGTCCAGATAAACCAGCGGTTTTCCGTGTGATTGCGTCTGTAACAGCGGAAAATCAGAACGGATGGCCGCGCTATCAAACGCCGGTGCTTTGGCCGCTTTAGCGACCGCAGGTTTGGTGGTTGTGGTGGTCATGATTCCGCCTGATCCAGATGCAGCCGATGCAATTCAGCGGCGACAAATTCTTCCAGATATTCACGCATGCCGGTGTGCCATATCTTTAACAGCACATCGCGGGCAAAGGCGTAAGTCAACAGTGCGCCGGCGTCCGCGGCGGCAACCCCGCGCGACCGCAGATAGAATAATTGCTCATCATCCAGCGGGCCGGTTGTCGAGCCGTGGGTGCATTTCACATCATCGGCGTAAATTTCAAGCTGCGGCTGTGAATTCATTACCGCCGCATCGGAAAGCAGAATGGTTTTGCTGGTCTGCTTGGAGTCGGTTTTCTGGGCGTCCGGCCGCACCAGAATCTTGCCGCGAAATACCGCGCTGGCCCGGCCGCCCAGAAGATTCTTATACAATTCATGGCTCGGGCAGTTTTCCCGCGCATGATCCAGCATCGTGTGATTATCAATATGCTGATCACCTGCGGCCAAGGTCAAACCGTTGAGTGTGGCCTGAGCAAACGGCTCGGCAAGATGCACGGTGATGTTGTTGCGTACCAGATGTCCGCCGGTATTCACTACCAGCGATTGCACTTGAGCATGTTCGTGCACATGGATCGCCTCATTGGCAATATGAAAGGCGGTATCACGTTCCCGCTGCAATTTAATGAGTTCAACCTTTGCGCCCTTGCCGACAACCATTTCCGTCACGGCATTGCAAAGCGTGGGCTGGGATGAAAAGCCGGCATAGGTTTGCACCAGTGTGATATGAGTATTTGAGCCAATAATCAGCAGATTGCGTGGATGCACAACCACCGGTTGATCATGCGATGCGGTGATCCACAGCAGATGAACCAGACCCATTTCACCCTGATCCGGCGGCAAATAAATAAAGGCACCGTCTTCAAACCCCGCCAGATTCATCGCTGAAAAGCCATTGGATTGGCCCGGCATTTCGCGGCCCAAAAACCGCTGCACACGGTCGCCATGCTTTTCCATACCCTGCCGGATGGTCAGAACTTCAACTTTTCCGCCGGGACTGGACAACTCCGGAGAGAATTTTCCGTCTACAAACACAATCTGCTGGGCACCAAGTTTTTTCAAACACAGGCCGCCGAGTTGCTCCGGGGTCAGGGGTCTGCCGGTGCCGGGCGCGCTAAAATTGATCTTGGCAATTTGTGCGGTATTGGTCAGCCGCCAGTCTTCATGTGTCACGGGCGGCAGGCCGATACTTTCAAATAGTTCCATAGCCTCGGTGCGCCGCTGCTGCAGCCACGGCAAGCCATAGCTTGGGCCCATGGCAGAAAATATCCCTGTGTTATCCGGGCTGATGGTTGTTGCGGTCATAATTACTCCGGGGAATTTTATTGCGTCATACTTAAGCGGCAGCGGTTTCCAACCAGGCGTAGCCGCGCTTTTCCAATTCCAGCGCCAATTCCTTGCCGCCGGATTTCACAATTCTGCCATCGCACAACACGTGCACAAAATCCGGCACAATATAGTCCAGCAACCGCTGATAATGCGTGACCACCAGAATGGCCCGCTCCGGGCTGCGCAGGGCATTGACCCCGTTGGCGACAATTTTCAAGGCGTCAATGTCCAGGCCGGAATCCGTTTCATCCAAAATGGCGAATTTTGGATTCAGTACCGCCATCTGAAAAATCTCATTTCGCTTCTTCTCGCCGCCGGAAAATCCTTCATTCACGGACCGGTTCAAAAATGTCTTATCCATTTCCAGCAAAGCCATTTTCTCTTTGACCATTTTCAGGAAATCCATGGCATCCAGTTCTTCCTGACCATGATGCTTACGAATGGCGTTCACCGCCGCCTTCAGAAAATAGCTGGTGGTCACGCCCGGAATTTCCACCGGATACTGAAACGCCATAAACAGGCCTTCGCAGGCCCGCTCTTCCGGAGATAAGTCCAGCAAGTCTTTGCCGTCAAACAGCACGCTACCGCCCGTAACCGTATATGTCTCCCGGCCTGCCAGCACGGATGAAAGCGTGCTTTTTCCTGAACCGTTGGGCCCCATGATGGCGTGAACTTCACCAGGGTTAATGGTCAGATCAATGCCCTTAAGTATCGGCTTGCCGCCCACGGCAGCCTGCAAATTATCTATTTCAACCAATGCCATAATCCATGTTTCCTTTTCAAATTTGGTTCAGGGTTGTTCCTGCATTCCCACGGTCAAACGCGGAGATTATTTTCCAGCGTTATCCGACACTGCCTTCAAGGCTTACGCCCAGCAATTTTTGGGCTTCGACCGCAAATTCCATCGGCAGTTCCCGGAACACTTCCTTGCAGAAGCCGTTGATAATCATATTGACCGCGTCTTCCAGAGAAATACCGCGCTGTTTGCAGTAAAAAAGCTGATCCTCACCGATTTTGGAGGTGGAAGCTTCATGTTCAGCCTTGGAGCTGGTGTTGCGAACTTCGATATACGGGAAGGTATGGGCACCGCATTTATCCCCCAGCAGCAGCGAATCACACTGCGTGTAATTGCGGGCATTGGCGGCATTTTTCAAAATCTTAATCAGCCCGCGGTAGGTGTTCTGTCCCTTCCCCGCGGAGATACCTTTGGATACCACGGTGCTGCGGGTATTTTTGCCAATATGGATCATTTTTGTGCCGGTATCCGCCTGCTGCATGTGGTTGGTCAGCGCGACGGAATAAAACTCGCCGATGGAATTATCCCCCTGCAGAATCACGCTGGGGTATTTCCAGGTGATTGCAGAACCGGTTTCCACCTGCGTCCAGGAAATGCGGGCACTGTCCATACATTTGCCGCGCTTGGTGACAAAATTATAGATGCCGCCTTTGCCCTCTTTATCACCAGGGTACCAGTTCTGCACGGTGGAATATTTAATTTGTGCACCCTTCAGCGCTACAAGTTCCACCACGGCCGCGTGCAACTGATTTTCATCCCGCATGGGGGCGGTGCAACCTTCGAGATAACTGACATACGCCCCTTCATCCGCAATAATTAAAGTGCGCTCAAACTGCCCGGTATTTTTGGCATTGATCCGGAAATAAGTGGACAATTCCATCGGGCAGCGCACGCCTTTGGGTACATAACAAAATGAGCCATCACTGAATACCGCGGAATTCAGCGTGGCGTAAAAGTTATCCGAATATGGCACCACCGAACCTAAATATTTGCTGATCAGTTCCGGATGTTCCTGCACAGCTTCGGAAAAGGAGCAGAAAATCACGCCCATTTCCGCCAGCTTGGCTTTAAAGGTTGTCGCGACAGATACCGAATCAAAAACGGCGTCCACCGCCACACCGGCAAATATTTTCTGTTCTTCCAGCGGCACGCCCAGCTTTTCGTAGGTGCGCAGCAGTTCCGGATCAACTTCATCCAGGCTTTTGAGTTGTTTTTTGGCCTTCGGAGCCGAGTAATAAATCACATCCTGAAAATCAATTTCCGGATATTTCACATTCGGCCACTTCGGTTCGGTCATGGTCAGCCAATGGCGGTAGGCTTTGAGTCGCCACTGCGTCATGAATTCAGGCTCATTTTTCCGTTTGGAAATAGCACGGACAATATCTTCATTCAGGCCTTTGGGTAAGGCGTCGGCCTCAATGTCGGTGACGAAACCCCATTTATATTCCTGATTGGCCAGCGTCTCTATTGTGCCTTCATCTGTCGGCATGAAAAAACCCCTAAAAACAGGCAAATCCACCGATTCGCCTGAAAAAGTCCAGCAACATTCTCTGAATTATGTTAGGGATTCCGCAGCGTCATGTCAATTGAGACTCAATCTCAATTACCATGACGCCAGTTTGATTTTATTTTGTGGCTAATGTCGCATACCAGCGGCTGGCGGCTTTTTCCACCACCAGCCGCGTGTTAGCTGGGGAATGGCCTTCCTGATCAGATACAATCAGTTGGTTAGCCCCGCGACGGAGATAGCAGCTTGGGATATACAACCCTTTGCGCATGACGCTGTCCGGGTAATGTCCAAGATTATGGCCATTTAACCACATGTAGCCGCCGGTTAAATCGCCCCAGGCCACGCGCACAACCAGATGCAACTGATCCTGTGGATCCACTTTCGGGTTCCAATTAAAACCCGTGCGATAAAAGCATGGCACCTTCGGAGCTTGGGTGAAGTTTTTCCATCCTGACTTGCCAAATGGCGATCCCATGCCGCCGCGCATACGCCAAGGCCCAATGACTCCCCCGCCGCGCACGGCCGGGGCCAGTCGGGACAGGCTAAGCGACACCTGCCCCAGACTGTGCATGGCATTGGCCGGTATCAGAATGCTTAAAATATTAGACTGCTTGCCATACCAGAATGTAAGCATCGCCTGTGCCCGGGCAGCGCCGGCCGCGCGAGGATCTACGCGTCCGGCATCAAAACAGATAAAGGCGTTGGCCATCGGATGTTGCCAGTAAAGCACCAGATGATCGGCATTAAGTTGCGGAATTTTGGCCCGCAACCATATAAAGCCACGCTTCTTAGAATCCGGAATCACCCCGTGGCTTAACGTATTAAAATGCCCTTGATCCAGATCAGACAGCACGCGCACCATCGCCGCCGATTTAGACAATGGGAGAAAGCGGTATTTCCAATTTTTCACTGCCAGATTTTTGACTACCACCTTCATGAGTATCGCCTTGCCGGAAATTCCCATGGCCCCCACTTTGTTGTATGGACCAATATACGTCCACAGCTTCGGTCGCCCGCTGGAACTGGCGAGAATCGCTACGTCATTGATTCCCGCCTTGAGCCTCACGTTTACCGCCCTGTGGCTGCCCGTCTGGGACAACTTTCCGTTGACAAATACATCAGCCGTGCCTGCGAACCGGGAAAATAAAATGCGATAGGCCCCGGCTTTTTTTTCCGTTATTTTACTGCGATACCACTGATGCAAGCCAGGATAATCCCCCACGCCCATCTGCACCGGATTGGGTGCGGCGATCCAGGATTTATCATCATAGTTCGCATTGACCGGCCCATCCGCCAAATGCACCTGCCAGTGTGCCAACGCTGGAACCGCCAAATTCGCCGCTTTCCGCGGCCCGGCTGCAGACCTGACAGCAATGGGTTTCGCTGAATTTCCAAAATAAATCTGCGCCGGTCCGATGTTATCCGCCAGCGGCATTTGCGTATGCAGAACAATGCCATCCTTGCCGCTTTGGGCCTGCCCCACGTCTGGCGGCCCGCATACTAGCGCTGGTCGACCGCCAATATTCAAAAACCAGGTGTGATACATTGCCGCGCGGCTTTCCACAAACACCCGGAGTATGTGATGGCCGGTTTTTATGCTGTAAATATCCGGGCCTGACGGCGGCACTTTTACCTGAAGTTTCAAGCCCCCGCCGACAGATTCCTTTTTGAATGATTTTGCCTGCGCGAGAATTTTTCCGTGCACGGCCAATCGCATAAGCACCTGCGATCCGGGTGGGCCATACATCACCAGCGTCGTGCTGGTTCCCTGCTTAAAAATGCCGAAGATTCGCCCGCAACTGGCCTGCAATTCGAACGATTTGTTAATCACAAATTTCTTTACCACCGCCAGCAGATGGAATCCGGCAATAGTCTGTGAACAGCCATCAGGGATTTTCACCGTCACAGGGTTAAATGACAGGTTCTGATAAAAAAACATGTCTCCGTTAGGACTTTGCCGCTCAAACACGCGCACGCCGGGCGGTGCCTTGAATTTCAAATGGCGCACGTTAACGCTGGTTTCCAGGATGCGCTGAAAGCTGCGTGCAAAATAATTGGCGGTTTTGTAGATGTAATAGAGTGGCCGCAAATCGCCCGCCTGGCCGATGGGTGCCCCAAAGTCATAACTTGGGCCGACCGTATCATCCACATAATAGGATGGCGTGGTGCCGCCGACGGCCATGTAGGCATCGTAGCCGTTGCCGCCATAGGCAATAACATGCCACATCGACTGGCGGCTGATCGCGCGCAGCGCCGGTGGATGCGTGCGATATAAGGTAAACCACCCCGTCCACATTTCTGTCGTAAACCAGGGGCCGCTGAGATGCTTGGTACTCCATGGGCCGGGGCCGGCCGGACTGTTTCCATGGTGCATACCGCTGAAATACATGGGTACATCAATACCCATGGCGCGGGCTTTGCTGTGGAGAAATGTGTAATATTTATTGGGCAATACATTGCCCCACCCCTGCGAATCTTCATTTTCCAATTGCACCATGATCACCGGCCCGCCGCGGTTGATCTGATTGGCTGCCACGATCGGCAAAAGTTTGTTGTAATAGGTGTTGACCGCACTGATAAACGGCTTGTCGTCCTCCCGCACCGCCAGGCCGGGAATGAAGCGCAGCCACACCGGCCAGCCGCCCTGACTCCATTCCCCGTTGCAGTACGGCCCGATTCGGAGGATGGCATAGAAACCCATTTTGTGAACCAGTGTTAAAAACGCCTCAAGATTATGACGCCCCTTAAAATTGAATTGCCCGTTGCGCGGTTCCTGATAGCTCCAGAAAATATAAGTCTGAACGCAATTAAATCCGTCGCGCTTCATTTTCAACAATCGACTGGCCCACAACGCCCGCGGCACCCGCTGATAATGCAGACTTCCCGAAGCAATAAATACGCGCTTGCCCCGGATCACAAAGCCTTTCGTGTCAAAATTAAAATACGGTTTCGCCGCTGCCGTAGGCGGGAACATCGCCACATCTTCCGGACCAAACGCGACCGCCGGCGTCGTCTGCCCGGCGAGCATAATCACAATCACCATTGCGGCTAAATGGAGCACTAAACTATAAAATTGGCCGTAGTTAAAAACTTTAGATCGCGCCGGCAGCAAGTTAACACTCCAAATCAGCCACGTCAGAAGCCGCTGGGCGGCTACGCCGCCAGACGACATCATTTTCTCACCCCAATCAGCCCTGCTGCACAGTACCCCGCACGACCGATGCAATATTGTAGTGGTACAACGTATAAAAGCCGAACATGTTGCGACTTATTTCAATCGCGTCAGCGTTTTTCCCCAGGCAGCGCCCCTACACCGACGCCCCGGAGGCACTATGGCGTGCATGTATCAAATCGGAAAGTGAAACCCGATTGGGTCACGCCGTGCTATTCCCGCCGAGGCACAGATCAAGGCGTTGCAATATGGGAACGTGAAACCACCGCCCCGTAGAGTAACTGGACGGCGTGCTCAAATCGTTGAAATGACCTCAGGTTTTGCGAACGTACCGTATGGATATTCAACCGGCTCGCGAACTCGGCTTGATGAATCGTCGGCTTGTAGCCATTTGGCATGTTGTTTGACAACCAACCCTTCGCGTCGCGCGGGTTATCCTCGAGATTATCGGGGATGGCCGCCAGCGGCTTGGCCCGGCGCGATGGTTGGGTATTCGGGCTTAAACTCAGGGCCTGCGCGTCTCCCTGCCCCTCCACAAACGGAATGATTTTGGGAATCGACACCGCGCTATACCCCGGCTTTCGGTGTCATTTCCTCAGCCATTTCGGGGTGCGTTACCGTGAGCAATTCCGAGGGACTAAGCAACTTATCCATTAGAGCGCTACGCTGCCCGTCGGCTAACGGGCCAACCTTTGTTCCCTTGTCTGAAATTTCCACCACCCGGATAGAGTCCGCCTCGAAAGTATCCAGCAATTGTGGGCTGTGGGTGGTGAGGATAAACTGCGTGCCTAGCTTTTCGTTTGCCGCCCGCATGAAATCCCCCAGCATCGTCAACGCACCCGGAAAAATCCCATTCTCCGGCTCCTCAAAAACCACAACCTGTTTAGGCGGTTGCTGGTAAATGGCCAGTAAATGTGCCAGAAAGCGCCGGAAGCCGCCGGACTGTCTCGACAGCGGCAACGCGATAATCTGGCCGCCAAATTTATACGAGACTGTCAGTCGCTCCTGATGGAAGGGGGACGTGGTAATCGCTTCCACAGAGGCGGAGAGTTTCTTAATCGCCGCGTCAATTTCACGCCAGTTATTAAGGGACTGGAGGTTGCCGAGAATTGCATCGACCACCGCGTAATAATTAGCACCGTCGAAGCGAAGGGCGAATCCGTCGGCGGCTGACGTGCCCGCGTTTGGCGTTGCGAGGACATTGGCAGGAAAATCATAGCAACCTATTCCTCGCGTCAGCGTGAGGTAGGCAATATTGATTTCCGGCATGGCCGTTAACCAACCCAGCATTACGGACTGTCGGACTGCGGCTTTTAACGGTGGTTCGGTAACCCATTTGTTGTCCACTCGCTCAAAAAGTGTTTTCCCTGCAAGTGATAAAAGTTCTCGTTTCACCGGTGATCCCGATGGCGCAGCCGACCGATGTCCCTGAATATCCAGTAAGTAGCGGTAATCCCCCTCCCCACCATCCACATCAAAAACGATCTCCCACGACGTGACGAAATTTTCCAATCCAGCAGGGCCAAGAGTATCCCATCCGCCCAGATGGTGAGTCAAATCGCTATATTGCTGCGGACCGGCGGCGGAAAGCAACCCTTGTAATAAGGCCAAGGCATGCCAAAAGTTAGTTTTCCCCGTGCCGCTGCGGCCGATAAGCACCGTCAACGGCGAGAATTTCACCTCTGTGTCAAGCAGACTCTTAAAGTTCCGGATGCCCAGTGTTTTTATCATGTTTCACCTGTTTACCTTGCGGATAATTCTAACACGACTCAAGCAAAACGGTGAAATGCGTCGCAGGGAGAAGGAATTGGAGGAGGGGCACCGTTTGTTACGGTGAATTGGAGACCATTCCCCCGCCCCACCACAACATGTCATTAGCTCAATGCGGCAGCGTTGAGTTGGATGCGGAACAGCAGGTGCGATCATCCACCGGTTTGTTCGGCAAAAGCGGCCCGGCACCGTGGCCACCGGCAGGGTCATGGCGCTGCCGGCCCCAGCGTCGTGGTGGTCGTGGGATTAAACGGAAATTCCTCAAGAACTTTTTTTATCGCGGCTGCATCGACGCTTTCCAGCAACTGTAGATCTTCTTCCAGGGTTTTGTATTCCTGATTGTAAATCCAGCGCGAGCAAATATTACGCATGCGGCCCAGCGGCAGTTCGCCCTGTAAAACGGCGGCGGTGGCGATCTTGTTTTTGCTGCGGGAAATTTCCTGATCCGTCAGGCCGTGGGAAATGATTTTCTGCAGTTCGCTGCGCAAAATATCCGCGACCTGCCCCGATCGTGCCGGATCGCATGAGGCGTAGGCAAAAAAGCTGCCGACCTGATCATGCGGGTAAAACGAAAAGTCCGCTTCATCCGCCAGGCCCGGCTCAACCAGTGCCCAGTAAAACCGCGACCCGTCATGATCACCGATCACATCCGCCAGCACTTGCGCGGCATATCGTCCGTCATGCTGCGCGGAGGGGCCGGGGCACATTAAAGCGACGTAATGCCGTTTGAGTTTGGGATCGGCAATATGCCGTACCCCGCCGGTTATCTGTGCCACAGGATATTGCCGGTGCACATCCAGATGCTTCCACTGCCCGCATTTTTCTTCCGATAGCCGCAACAATTCGTCAAAGTCCATATTGCCGGCCACGGCCAGTACCATGTTGCCGGGGCCATAGCGGGCGTCAAAATAAGTTTGCATCTGATCACGGGCTAACGCTGTGATGGATTCTTTGGTGCCCAGGATAGAATGCGCCATGGGATGGCGGTGGAAATGGTCTTCCATGATCGCTTCATACAGGACATGGCCGGGGCGATCCAGATACAGGGCGATTTCCTCAAGGATCACTTTTTTTTCCATGTTAAAATCATCGCTGTTCAATGCCGGGCGCATCATGTCCGCCAGCAGATCAAGGGCGGCTGGCAGGAACTCCGGCAGAATATGGGCCCAGTAACAGGTTACTTCATTGCTGGTAAACGCATTGTTACGCGCTCCCATGGCGTCAAATTCCCGATTCACATCCGCACTGGAGCGGCGGGCGGTTCCTTTGAACATCATGTGTTCTAGAAAATGCGATACGCCGGAAACCTCACCGGATTCATCCCGTGAGCCGGTCTTCACCATAAACCCGATGGCAACGCTTTGTGCGTCAGGGTTTATTTCCGCGACAATATCCATGCCGTTTTTTAATTGTGCATGCTTGAACGTAACCATGTAAAAACTCTCCGGGAAATTTTCCGCCCGGCTACCGCGCCCCCTGAGGCATCGGACACCCTGCAGTCTTCCAAGTTATTAACCAATCATATCCACAGGAACGGCCAGGGGGGCCGGCCCGATTGTTACGACCGTCATTTTGCCCGGCCGATGCGCCTCAAGAAAGGCATTCAGGCGTTTCAAATCCACGCTTTCAATGCGGGCACGCAATTCATCCAATGTGCGCGGGCGCCCATAATGATAAAAATCATGGGCGATGGCACCGGCGCGGGCGGCGGAGCTTTCGCCATTCATAATCACCCGGGCTTTCATGCCCACCTGCGCCCGTTCAAGTTCATCGCTTGATGCCCCGGCGCTGAAACGCTGCAATTCATGCAGAAACGAATCCAGAGTTTTCTGGGCACGCTCCGGCACTGTGCCGGCGTATCCCAAAACGGCACCGGCATGTTTAAGACTCATATATCCCGCGCTGACGGAATAGCACAGGCCCTGCTTTTCCCGAATTTCAGAAAACAGCCGTGCCCCCATACCTCCGCTTAAAATATTCATCGCCAATTGCAACACAATGCTGTCCGGATCAGATTCCGCAATGGCATCAAACGCCAATCCGATCTGCACCTGGTTACTGGCTTGCTGCTCATGCCATACCCCGCCCACTGCCGCCTGTGTCGGCATCTGCACGGGTTCTTTCGACTGCCACGATCCGAAATGTTGCTCTACCATATCGCGCACAGCGGCAAATTCTACCGCCCCCGCCACGGCCAGAATGGCCCCACGCGCGGTGCAGCGGTTCTGGAAATCCTTCCGCAATGCTGCGGGGGTTAGCGCTGTGAGGTGCTCCTTTTTCCCTGCCACCGGCCGGCCATACGGTTGGGCGAAATGACGTGATTTAATCAGCATATTCAACTTTTGAGCCGGTTCATCTTCAATGGCATCTAATTGCTGCAGGGCCAAATCACGCGCCGGGCCAAAACCCGCCTCAGGCAGCATCGGGCGCAATAATATATCCCCGTAAACCGGCAATACCTGCGGCAGCTTATCCGCCAGCATGGATGCATTGAATCGCATGAAGACTGTTTCGGCACTCGCGGCCCGCTGCACACCCAGTGAATCCAGGTAATCGGTCAGTGCCCGGTTATCGCGTTCGCCCGCCCCGCGGGTAATCCAGTCGGCCAGGACATTGGAACTGCCCAAACCGTCAACCGGATCTGATGCGGCTCCCATGGGGGTCAGAATTGTCAGAGCGGCGGATCGCACGTCGGGCATGGATTCCACCAGCAAGGTTAAGCCATTGGATAATGTTGCTACATCCTGCCGCGCTTTTGCGCCGGCGGTTTTTACTATTGACACATGCGACTCCTGATTGCTGCGAGCATACTACCAAACATTCAGATGCGCCACCAAAACCCGGACCCCTTACGCCCAGGACGGCGCTGATTGCAACGCCGCCGGCAGCTTCCGCTGCCGATGCACCTGCTGGAAAATTTCCGGCAGCGTATCGGTGGCGCTCCATGGGGCCTTTTTGATTTTCCAGTCTGCGCTCTGATAACATGAGAATACAAAATCCGTGGTTTTGCAAATGGCGGAAAAATCAGTCATGGGGCGAGAACCCGTTCGTATCGCCTGGGCAAAGCTGTTATACACGCGCGATGTACCGCCGAATTCCTTGTTGTCATCGGTAAATTCCAACGCCGGTTGCCCGTCAACAAATACGTAGCCCACGCCATTCCATAAGGCCCGGCCATGGGTTCCAATTAATTCAATCGAGTGCCGATCCACCCGGCTGCACGTCGTGGCGATCGCCCACAGCCGCGGTGCTTCGGGCGTATTGAGCGTGGCGGAAATAAAGGCACAATCTTCCATTTCCAAAGCCGGCGTGTCATGAAATTTGTACAACCCCACTTCCACATCCCGGGTCCCGGCTACGGCCGGTAAATCTCCCTGGGCGCACAAGATCAACGTCTGATTGATAAAATGAATCGCCTGGTTGAACATAATACCATCAAGATTCCAGGTGTTACCAAACATTTTCTTACCGGCCCATGCCACGCGCTCAAAATAGGGATTTTCACGCCACCACAAACTCGATAAAAATATCTCTTTAATGGGACCGATAGCGCCGGCTTGAATATGGCGGCGTAACTCAAGAAAGGAATTTCTTCCCACATGCTGCATTTGCACCGCACCAACCTTGCCGGATTTTTTCTGGGCCTCCAGCATAGCCCGGCAATCATCCGGGTGAATCGCCATGGGCTTTTCCACCAGCACATGCTTGCCGGCCTCAAAGGCCGCCACGGTCATTTCCCGATGCAAAAAATGCGGTGCTGCAATACAAACCGCCTCCACCTGGGGGTCTTTGAGTAATTCACGGTAATCAGCGTAAATTTTTCCGCCCAGCGCGGTAATTCGTGCGGCATGTTTGGCAACTGCTTCACTCTCCAGCCGGGAATCACACCCCGCCACAATGGAAAAATTCGGATTTTTTTCCATTTCATCCAGGTGCAAAGGCCCTATCCCGCCACCGATCCCGATTTGTCCCACCCGCACCGGGTTATTCACTTTGTCCACCACATCCAGGGTCATAGTTTTGAACTCCGCAAGTTTCTAAGTCGGTACTTTAGGCCTTTCGCGCTGTTCCGTAAAGCATCGGCCCTGATTTCGCCCCTGATTTCACGCCGCTTGCCCGCCCCTTACGCAGCGAGTATCTTGACCGTTGATGATTATTGATTGTCACACCAGTATCTGGCAAAGCCCCGAGCAACTGGGCCGCGACGCCATTAATCGCATCGCCCAACCGACACGCTTCGGGCATGAACAAGTCCGGCTTCTGCCCAAGGCCGATACCGCTTCTCATTATCTGGCCTCCGAGCCGGTGCAGCGCAGTTTCGTGCTGGGCTTTAAAAGCCGCTATCTCGGAGCGTGCATACCCAATGATCTGATCACAGATTATTGCAGTGAACACGCGGATCAGATGATCGGGTTTGCCGGACTTGATCCAACAGACCCCGACGCCTCCGCACAGGTTGCTGAAATTGGACACAGTGCGTTGCTTAAGGGCCTGGTCATCGCCCCGGCGGCGCAGGATTTTCACCCCTGCGATACTCAGGCCATGCGCATTTATGAAGCTGCGGCGATCTTAAAATTACCCGTGATCTTTTCCAGCGGACCCTATAATTCCGCCCACACCCGCTTGGAATACGCCCGCCCCCTGCTGCTGGATGAAATTGCCCGCAACTTCCCCGATCTTAAATTAGTCATCAGCCATATCGGTTATCCCTGGGTCGATGAAACCCTGACCCTTCTGGCCAAACACAATAATGTATTTGCCGGCATCGCCGGGCTACTGCGGCGGCCTTGGATTGCGTGGGACGCGTTATTGCGTGCCTGTCAGATGCAGGTAACCAGCCGCCTGCTGTTCGGCAGTGATTTTCCATTTTCTACCCCCGCGGATTGCATCGATACGCTTTACAACATTAACCAGTTTGCCATGGGATCCCCCATGCCGACGATTCCCCGGGAGGTTTTGCGTAATATTGTCCACAATGACGCCCTTACCGGACTTGGCATTCACTGCCCGTCCAGCCGAACTCTGGCGGCTCCCGTGAAACTTCGCCGGGCGGGCCAAGACTAAATCCCCTGGCCGAACGCGAAATCCGGCAAGTGTTGCGTGCCTTACGCATCATGCGTTACTATCGGGGGAACTTTGGCATCGAGAGCATGTCTACATCTCGATCAAAGCTTAGAGGATGACAGTGTATTTATGATTATCACCACCACCAATAGCATCGATGGACATCGAATTCTGGAATATAAAGGACTGGTGCGCGGAATCGTGGTTCGCACCCCTACCATCAGCCAGGGGTTCATGGGCGGACTTAAATCCATCGTCGGCGGACGCAACCGCAGTTATATCATGATGTGTGAAGAAGCCCGCAGTGAGGCATTCGAAATTATGGCGCAACAGGCGGCTGAACTCGGTGCCAATGCTGTAGTCGGCGTGCGTTATGACGCCGCCGACCTTGGCGGACAGAGCGGATCATCCGAAGTGCTATGTTACGGTACTGCGGTAGTTATTGAATAATCCGCTCAAACAATTGCCGCGAAGCCGCCGCCGTACATCCTCACGGTAGAACCCTGTCCCAGAAATCGCCGGAGGCGAATTATGGCCGTCTTCCACGAAAACCGGTGATGAGGGAAATGACAAAAATAATCAGAAAAAGCACGAAAATAATTTTTGCGATTTCCGTTGCCAGCCCGGCAACCCCAAGAAAACCAAATGCCCCGGCGATAATCGCCACGATCAGAAATATGATGGCCCAGTAAAGCATATCCGTAACTCCTTCAAAAAAGTTTTTTAAACAGCCATCTACAACATTTTTCTACCCGTGCGACATTTAAACCCAGTTCACAACCGCCCACAACCCCCACAGCCGCACGATCCATTTACAAACCAGCCCATCGTCAGGCCGCAACACCAATAACCACATTCCCCAACACATTATAGGCGTCCAATTGGGAATCGCATAATTAACCAAAGGATTAGCTCCACACTATGCCACTTACACTATGCCACTTAGATGTGGTTCGTGCGTTAGGGTGGTATAATATCGGCAACGGAAATGGATGAATGAACGCAATCGTGGGCAATGTCATGGGGCTGGCGCGAAAAAAGGTGATTTTAATGAGACTACAAACTTCTGCGGTGAGAAATTTTTGTGCCCTGGCTATTGCAGCCTCACTGACAGCAGGGGCGTATGCTTCAACGCCGGCGCAAGCTGCTGCGGTGTCTGGCGTGGGGACACCCTGCGGGAAGTATGTTCCGGCAGATGCCGCTTTTTATATGGGCTGGGCCGGGAAGCCTGAAAAATGGCCGGGCTATCAATCTTCGCGGCTGGCCAAGATTCTTAAAAACAGTCATATTGCCGATTTCTTCAGCCAGGACATTCCGGCTATTTTGGCCGCCCGTGCCCGTGGCAACCCGGGGACGATGCGGCAGGCGAATCATGCCGGCAAAATGGCATCGCTGTTTTTTAATCACCCGTTTGCGGTTTACGTGTTGCCACTGGCTCCCGGGCAATCCAAGCTTTCTATCGGCATTCTTGTCGATGCCGGGAAAGATCGCGATAAAATTATCGGGGCCTTCCATGCCATGCAAAAGCGGCAAAAATATACAAACACAAAACAGCCCATGGACGCCAAAATCGGATATTACGGTTCCTGGGTGTACGATTTTATAAACCCCACCTCCGAGATGATGCAGGCCTTTGCGGGAAAAGCTGATCCATTAGCGGCCTCGAAGAGATTCCAAAAAGCCATCCCCCTTGGCATCACAGACCCGGTTTTAGATGTTTACCTGGACTTTGCTGCCGCGAAAAGTGACGAATTGCTGCTGGCCGGCTATGCCAAACGCGTGCCGCAGGCGCGGATGTATCTGGGCAATGTCGATGTCGGAACACAGGATCAAGCTTATAAAAGCTATGGGATGACGGCGGGATTTGTCGATGGCCAATGGCGGCAGGATAATTTCGTCGCCTATCAGCATCCCCCGGTACATTCCGGTCGGGCCATATCCCTGCTCAAACTTGCACCAGTCAATGCCGTGGACGCTTCGGTTTTTCATCTGAACTTAACCACCATTGCCAATGGCGTGCTGGCGGCGGTAAAAGCCCGGGGAGACAGCAAAATGGTGAATCAGGGCTTGCAAACCGTCAATGAGATGACCGGCGTGGATTTGCAGCAGGATTTGATCCATGCGCTTGGTGCCCGCTGGCTCATGTATGAATTACCAACGCCCGGGCTGCCCGCATTTAATGGTTACGTACTGGCCAATCGCCTGCGGCACCCCAACCGTATTATGCAGGCATTGGCCGTGCTGATGCCCGTGGCCGTGATGGGTGGAAACGCCATGGCCCGGCAGCGCGGCATGAGCGCCAAGACGCTGTCCCTGAATTCCGTACAAATGGGCGATGTAACCATTAATGAGATCGGTGCCGCCGGCACACAGTTATGTTATGTCATTGATAATAATAACTTTTTTATCACCCTTAACCTCAAATGTATGCGCGCGGCCATCACCCAGGAAAAAGCGAAAACATCGGTACTTGATAATCCGGCGTTTAAGCATGTATTGGCTGAACTGAATAATCCGCCTTCCCCGGCAACTGTGAGCTTTACCGATTCACCTAAGCTGGTTTCCGCAGGCTATAAGCTGCTTACTAAGCAGCTGCAAACAATGCTGACCAAGGCCGGCATTCAATTGCCGCTCCCGCTGGCACGCGTCGCCCCGCCACTGATGGATTTGATTGCGGCCATGAAGCCATCCGGATCAGCAAGTTGGTTTGATTCCGCCGGCTGGCATCAGCGAAGCATCAGTGCGTTTCCGCTGGCGGGAATATTTACAGCCCAATCTCCCAGCCACTATGTGAGCTTTTTTTCATCGGCATGGACTGCGAAATATCCCGGCACCAAAACCGCCGCCGCCCCCGCCCGCGACTCTGGTACTGCCCGTAACAGTAATTAGAGTTACTGGAGACAGGCTCCTGGCACCGTTGCTGTTCAGCGATTACCCTTCACCAGCCGAAGCCAGTTCTGGATTTTGGCCACGGCCTGATCGTTGTCATCATGGATTTGAAAGAGGGTATCGAGTCGGGTGGTGGAAAACACTTCACGAATTTCCGGTCGGATGCCGGCAAGGCGGATTTGCCCCTGCCTTGCCGTAATGTGTTGCCGCAGGTTCAACAGGGTCCGTAATGCCATGGAGGAAAGATGCTGCACCTGAGAAAAGTCGATAACCAGCAGCGGCGGATTGGCTTCTTTAATGGCTTCCAACGTGTCATGTTCAATGCGGTCCAGCAGGGCTCCATCGAGCAGTTGAGAACATAACAGTTCCACAACGAACACAGGATTATGGTCCGTTACCTTGATGGTCGGAAAACTATCCATACATACACCTCCAACCCGGATTCAAAACACTTCCCCACGCCGCAACAGGAAACGGCGTTACAGCATAATCCGTAGGATACCCGCCAAACGCGCCGCCGTAAATTGCAGGAAGCCTGCACTGCAAGAAGCCTGCACATTGGGTTGGGCGTGGCAATATTTCCGGGCACCCCGCATTAACTCGACCGGCGAGCCGCCGGGTTTATCCCGGTGGGCTTCAGCATTCCAGTGAAAATGCGGCTTTTTTTATCCCGCCCGGAAAAATTGCGACGCACATTGGGTTTGACGAAGGACCGGGATTTTAATGGACCTGCGAGGTCGTGGGTAACAGGACAAGTGAATAATGAATAATGAGTAAATTATCGGAACTTCCAAATTTCTGATCCGTGATCCGTGATCCATGATCATTGAAATTCCTCCGTTTACCTCCGCTACCTCCTGTGAATTAACGTCCTTATTCATTATCAAATATCCCTGTACGCAACACATAGGGAAGCCCCGACGCACGAAGACCCAGTGTTTATCCGCGTAATCCGCGAAATCCGCGGTTTTTTTTACAGGACTCTAATCAGGGCTTGACAGTAGAGAGTGGACTGGCATCCCGCCTTTACCATACGCCGATGGGGTGCTGCTGCTTTGATTCCCGACGTAAACCGCTGGCAACGGTACATCCGCGATTCCCTTATTGAAACGACCATTGCGCGCGACGTGCTGCTGCTGTCGCGCGTGGATAAACCCGTTTTGTTTCGGCGCTTATTTGAACTGGGGTGTCTCTATTCCGGGCAGATACTTTCCTATACCAAAATGCTTGGGCAACTTCAGGATGCCGGCAATACCACGACACTGGCACATTATCTGGAACTGCTGCGCGGCGCGGGCATGTTAACCGGTGTGTCCAAATTTACCGGGCAATCGGTGCGCAGCCGTGCGTCCAGCCCGAAATTGCAGGTATTTAATACCGCCCTGATGTCTGCACAATCGGAATTGCCGTTTGACCAAGCTCAGGCGGACCATGAGTTCTGGGGCCGGCTTACAGAATCCGCAGTCGGTTCCCACCTCCTCAACGCCGCCACCGCTGGAATCTGCGAGCTATTTTATTGGCGGGAAGATAACCATGAAGTAGATTTTATCGTGCGCGCCGGACGAAAAATCACCGCCATTGAAGTAAAAAGCGGCCGCACCGGAACCGCCCCCTCGGGCATGACCGCTTTTTCAAAAACTTTTCGACCCACCCGAAAACTACTGGTCGGCGGCGACGGCCTGACCGTAGAAGAGTTTGTTTCACAACCGGTGGACCACTACTTATAACACTGCTGATAATATGATTCCTGTCGCGAGGTATGGTCGTGGCGGCACCAATGCCCCAAGTCTGCGGAAATTTCGGGCACCACGTTATTCCTCAAGCAGTTTTTGCTGCACCAGAACATCGCGGCATCCCAGTGGAAGAAACTGCGAAATGCCGGCGCCTCGGATAATCGCCTCAACCAGATCATCACTGGCTGGTTCCTGCGGAAAAATCAAGCCTGATCGCAAACCCTGTTCCAAAAAGCCGTCTCTCACGATCTTGGCATCCTGATAACTCACACACGTTGTGTGATGAATGAATGGATGATCGCCGGGTTTGAGAATGCAGGCACCATCCTTGTCCCTGTTCCAACTCGTCAAATTCACTATTAAAATGCGCTGTGCATCGGTACGCGGATCCGAAATGACCACCCACAAATGACGGTCGAACAGGCGGTCTTTCGGCTTAATGAGGAATGTGTCGCCGTAATTCACGCGATGGCGTCCTGGGAAAAGAATTGGTCAAATGCCTCGCGATCCTGATTTTCCTGAATAATGCGGTCTTTATCTCCACCGCGCCCAACGGCATCAAGTATGGCCGCAAGTGGAATTTCTATTGAAGTAGCGGGCTGAAAATATTTTATCCATTCCTCAAATTTATGGGTTTTTTCCACTAAATCCCATTCGTCACAATCCTCGTATTGTCCCGAGATCGACTGAAGTATCTCAATTTCATGTTTCGACAATTCGGAAACGCCCGGGTTGTCCGTCATTTCAATGCGATAATGCACCTTCTGAAAGAACCGCTGCCACTCAACCGAACTGGTATTCTGTCCCTTGATCATATCCAGGGTACCGCTGAGCACCGGCCCCTTTTCCATCGCCATCACCCGATCACCCGTGATGGACCTTCCCGTCAGTTCCAAGCTTTTCCGGTCCGCCGCGTAGAGCAGTTTGATCAATCGCATGTAGTTCATTTCACGCGATTGCTCGGCCCGCATTAATACAGCCGCCGCCTGAATGATTTTTTGCGCCTTCGCTCGCTGCACGGTAATATCCTCCAATGAAATCAGCACCGTTGTTTTCGCCGATGTCGGGCCGATTGACTGCGTCCATTCCGCAGTGGGTTGCCGACACAGAAAACAATCGCCACGC
>JAKBCC010000054.1 GCA_021808105.1 Planctomycetota bacterium | reverse complement strand
ATATTTCAGGCTTTGTGTGCCGGCGGCCTGCACCATATACGTTAAATTCTCCGCGACGCTGCCCAGATGAAAGCGGAACGTGCTGTAATTGCGGCCAAAGGCCACCATGGCCGCCTTTTTTCGAACACCGCTTTTAAAATGCAGAAATAATGTCGTGGCAACAAGTTTGTGGCCCGGTGTGTTGATGCGCGCCATGAAATCCACCGGCTGTCCCGCCAGAACAGTTTCGTTACCCGGCTGGACATCCACTATTTGTGCGGCCCCCTGCATGGGCACAAAGTGCCCCGGTGCGGAAAGTACTGCCAGGCCGTGCGACATCTGACCGTGAAAAAGCAGGGCCAGTAATGCGCAGGCGAGGATAATGACCCCCGCCCGGAGGCAGACATTGCGTTGCTGCCGCCACGGTGCAATTTCCAAAAGATTATGAGTTTCAATACTGCTGCTGATTTCCTTAAGCACCTGCGGAATCAGCACGCGACGGGTATCCGTGCGGCCCGCGGCGGCTGGTGGAAGTTTTTCAAACTCATCCGCCAGAAGAACGGCATTGATAAAGTGATTGTCCAGCGGCAACTGCTGTGCTGTCGCCTGCTCCTCAACCCAGCGGGCGATCTGTCCATAGGCCGGTCGTTTCCAGATCATCTCATGCAGGAACCACCAGTAACCCGCCGCGATTGCAACTGGTATGGCCGCCAGCAGCAGCCACACGGCCCATGCTCCAACCTGAGAGCCGATGACGCCTGCCAGTAATAGCGCGCCCGCTGTAACGGGCACCACCAGCGCCGCAAACCGTGCCAACGCTCCGATAAACATGGCAGCGCGGAAACGGTTGCCCGCTTCCTCCAGTTTCTGGAGGATGTGATGAAAATCTTCAGGTAACGCCCCGGCTGGACTCATCGCGGTCATCGCTGACACCCCGAAACAATTACACCTCTGTACACCCGTTGCCCGCGGTCCACCCGGGTCGCAGGCTCTTAGTATAACGCCTGACCGGGGGGTTTTGTTGTAAGGAAATTATCAGACTCCAAAGCGAACGTCCATTATTGAGTTATCCCTTCAGCGTCTGTTTGCAAGCATCCGAAGAACAGGGTGGGAAACCGCTATCGGCGAGCCCGCTATACGGTGACAGCACCGGACGGGTCTGATCACCCGGACGCATGACAGGAGAAAGGTTTTATGTTCAGGCTGCGAAAACAACGTGGATTTTCTCTTATTGAAATTCTGGTGACGGTAACGATCATTTTACTGTTAATCGCAATTATTCTGCCGGCCATGCGCAAGGCGCGTGAGTTGGCCAATCGCACATCCTGCGCCGCCAATCTGCTGACATGGGGCCAGGCATCCCTGCTTTTTGCCAAGGATCATAAAGGATTCTTTCCCGCGGCGTGGGGCTTCGGCAACGGCAACGCCCAGACTTCGTTTCCTAAATATGGGATTTCCCAGGACCCGGTCAACGGGTGCATTTTTCCCCTGATCCTTAATAATGATCCCGTCGATGAAAATAACAGCCAATATGGTGCTGACTGGCGGCGGTTCGGCACACCTTATGCCACGTTTTTACAATACGGCGGTACCGGAGTAACCACGGAAATGTCCGGCTTTAATAATCCGGTCTCCAGTGCGCTAAGCGGCATGGAAATTCCTTACATTTCAGGCCTCAACTCCAGTAACTGGGGTTTCACAGGTTATGATCCGACAACCTGGGGATTGAACAACGGTTTAAGCGGGGCCCCCAAGCCCAGCACGTATGTAAGATTAGCATCCTGGATGGTTTGTCCGAGTTCCAACTTCCAGAACACGCTTTATGCCGGCGATCAGCCGGGCGACTGGGGCTATTGGATTACCAATACTTACATGTATGTCGGCGGAACAGTTGATCGCACGCGAAACAGCTTCGCGCAGTTGACCACCAGCTTGCCAAGCGGTTCACTGTTCGGCGGTCAGGGAATGGTTGAAACCAGCGGTTATAACGGCAATTTAACGCCGACATGGGGAAATCGTATTAATGAGCCGGCTACAACGGATCAAGATTCACCCCAATCCATTTTGGCCGCCGATGCTGTGGCCTGGGGCGGTAATAATCAGGAGCAAAACGGCATACCGATGAGCGGACAGGGCAATATGTATCTGATCAATCACCCAAGTTACAGCAATCCGGATGTGCCGTCATTCCAGAATATTGTCTATGCCGACGGCCATGTCAATGGTATCAGCTACCCCACCTTTTATGATTATTCAACAGGTGCTAATTCCAATACTCTCACGCCGTACAACTGGGCCATGGCGCACATGCCGCCGCTGAATGGTCGCCCGTCCCTGTTTTCCGGCTACACCGGCAGCAACAGCTATCTCAATGTCTGGAACTATAACTGGGCGGGCTGGTATTTCTATTGGCCCAACCAACCCGGTGGGAATTAATTCTCAACCCCAAGGCATTCCCGATTCATCTGCCCCGCTTACGCAAAGCGGGGCATTATTTCTGCGCCGCAAATCGGGCACGGAATTTCATAAGGCCGCCGATTCCACCACCCGCAGGGCGGCGTGCTTGTTTTTGTTCTCCCTCGGCGACGCGGCTGTAGCATCATGTTGAGGTACGCCATCGTCGCGGCTATTTGTCGAGCACCGGATGATAATCCGGTGGTTGATCCAGTGCCGCCAACCAACCACCGGGTTATCACCACGGTGCTCTGCGACGCGACGTTGCCCAAGCTGCCAAAAATCGTCCCGGCGCGCCGGGATCGCAACCCGGCCATTACTCGGACAGGCTCCTGGACGGCAAGGCGCGTTGATCGCGGTAGCGGCGGCGATAGGCACCGGGTGCCACGCCGATTTTATTGCGGAACGTATGGGTAAAATGTTCGTGACTGTTGTAGCCGGACTCGGTCGCAATGCGGGGCAGCGGCCAATCTGTTTCGGCAAGCAGCCGCTTGGCCTGTTCCAGATGCACGCGCTCAATTTCCGCATGGGGCGAATGACCGACGAGCTTTTGAAACTGCCGTTCCATATTCCTGCGCGACATCGGAACGATTCGCAAAAGTTCCTTGACGCTTAGAGGCTTACGGGCATGATTGCGAATGACCCGCATAACTTCCACCAGTTCCGGATCTTCAATGGCGAGACTGTCCGAACTCCGGCGTGTAACAACACCAATCGGCGGGACCACTATGCACATTGCGGAAGTTTTTCTGCCCGCCATTAAATCCGCCAGCAGCATTGCCGCCCGATACCCAATCTGTTCAATGGGAACGGCAATGCTGGATAAAGGCGGATCCGCTAATTCGCAATTTATTTCATCATCATCCACTCCAACAATCGCAACGTCTTCCGGCACGCGTGCGCCAATGCGATAACAGGCGTCAGCAATTTGCCGGGCGCGCCCGTCATGCCAACCTAATACACCTATTGGCTTAAGCATGGATTGCACCCATTGCCCCAGTTCGCCGACATCTGCCTCCGTGCCGCCGGCATAACGATGCAGACGGCGCGGCTCAAAAACTGAAACCGTCGCACCCGCCAACGCGGCGCGCTGCGAAAACCCTTTCAGACGCTTGTCCGCGGCGGCATGTCCGGCCGGTCCGGAAAATGCCAGCCTGCGAAAGCCGCGCGTTATAAAATAATCAGCCGCCATGGTGCCAATGGCCTGATCATCCGGTGTTACTTGAGGCAACGGAAGGCCCGGAATAACGCCGCCGACATCCACAACTTCAATGCCCCGCTTTTTCATAGCCAGCACCTTATCCCGCCTCCGATCGTCCCATACTTGCGCAATAACCCCGTCGCCGCGCCATGTTCTCAAATTGCCGATTGGAGCCACCACGCGCCGTGGCTCACCGGCCAGGGTCCAGCGTTCATGCGTTCGCAAATATCGCCCAACGCCCAGAATGACATTGCGGCCATAATGAGAAAGATAGTCCACGAGAATGGCGACGACAGGTTCATGATCCATGACGGGTCTCCATGGGTGCGCGCGTCCTTATATCGGGGCATTATATGGGAATTCCGGACTGTCGCATTACCTTAAATTTTTTGCGCATTTACACCTAGCGGAAGGAATGCCGGCGGTAGTAGACTTAGGTTCAGATGGTTTGCAGAGGCTCGTGACGATCGTATGAGGATCGCCTGTCAGGCCATACCTGTCTTGTTTTGGAAGTTTTTTCAGGAGGTTCGACCATGAAACGTCGCGCAAATTTCAAGGGTTACCCAGGGGCGAATCCGGGGTTCACGCTTATCGAACTGCTGGTGGTCATATCCATCATCGCGGTACTGATCGCGTTGCTGTTGCCGGCGTTAGCCAAGGCCAAGGCCGCGGCCTATAACGTAGCCTGTGGCGCGAATCTAAGGTCCCTGGGGCAGGCCACGCTGGAATACACCGGCTCAAATCGGGGTATCCTGCCCTTAATGCTCAACAATTGGTGGGATCTCTACTACGCCCCCAATCCGGGTTTTCAGTACCTGACCGGGGGTTATGCCACGGGAAAGCCTGATTCGGCCCCCTGGCGCACGCCATACGTTCAGAACGTCATGATTCCGTATTTGACGGATCGCCCGCAACTTTCGACTTCCAATCCGAATTATTACAACACGTCTACCGGAGATAATTGGAAGGGCACGTATCCGGTGTTTATTGATCCGGCGGTGCAGGCCAAGCAGGGCGGCAATGAAACGTTCCTGCTCTCCAGCGGATCGGTGGATTATTTTTACAACGATTGGATCGCAGCCGGCACGCGCAGCACGGACGTAAGTGACTCTGCTCAGGCGGTACTCTGGTTTGACGAAGTTTACAGCAACTGGGCACCTGATGATTTCCCGCATCATCCCAATCAGCCCGATCCATGGATCAATGTGAATTACGTCGATGGACACGTGGATCTCGTCAAATATTCCACTTTGCAAAGTAATTTTTACCTGCTGGCCAATGGCCAGGCGAATACCACAACTTCCTTCGGCTACACCAAATTCTGCACGGATGGATGGTCGGTTCCATGGTGGCAAATCGGTGAGCCGTAATGCCGACGTCGTGTAATTGCAGCGCGTAGCGAGAATTCTAAAAACCACCGAGCGGGAATGCTTTTCCGCTGAAGGACTCATTATTCATGCGACAGCCGATTATAAAAGCTTTAACCATCCACGCCATGGCCTGCAGTGCGCTGCTGATAACCACTTTGGGCGCTGGTTTACAGGTACGGGCCGCCGACCCGGTGATGGCCCTGCGGCCGCTGCCTTTCGTGAGTGCTTCCGGCACGCACTTTATCGCTGACGGCAAGCCGCTGGTTTTGCGCGGCTGCAATCTGGGTTGTTGGCTGCTGTTTGAACCATGGATGCAGGCTTGGAAATATCCCGACCAGTATTCAGTGGAACAGATTTTCAAAAAGCGCTTCGGCAATTCCGCCGAGCACCATCTCATGCAGACCTACCGGGCTAATTTCATCCGCAATCGGGATTTCAAACTCATCCGCAGATTTCATTTTAATCTCGTGCGTGTCCCTTTTAATTATCAGCTTCTGGAGCATACCACACCGCCCTACGCGATGCGACGCCGCGCGTTCTACTGGCTCGATCGGGCGGTGAATCTGGCGGCGCAAAATCATATGTATGCCATTTTGGATATGCACGCCGCACCCGGACGGCAAAGCATTGATGGTCCGACCGGCCGGATCAAGCGGGATAAACTCTGGTCCAGTAAAGTGGATCAGCAACGCACAATCAATTTGTGGCGGGCGATTGCGGTACATTTTCATGGAAACCCCGCAGTTGCCGGCTATGATCTGCTAAATGAACCCTACGGCAATTTTCATCAAAAAATGGCCGCCAAACTCCTGGCGCTAATGCCGCGCATTTATAATGCGGTCCGTGCGGTGGATCATCGTCACATCATGTTTATGCCCAATCTGCTTTCCGGTTCAGTGCGCTTCTGGGGCAGTCCCGCTTCCCATGGTTGGAAGCAGGTGGCATACACCTCACACTTTTATCCGGGATTATTTGGAGATCAGCCCGGTTTGGGAACCATGGCCTGGTTTATTAAACGCCGGGTGCCGACCATGGAAACTTTTCTCAAATCAGCAAAGGTGCCCTTTTATGTCGGGGAATTTAATGTGGTGCTGAATCAGAGCGGGGGAGCCGCGATGATGCGGAAAGATTACGACACCTTCGCCTCGGAGGGGTGGGCTGCTACCATGTGGAGTTATAAACTCATTAAGCCGCAGGGCGGCGCAACGGATAATTCCTGGTATATGGTGTCGAATGGCAATAACGTGCCACGTATCTCCGTGCGACACAGCAGCGAGGCGGAAATATCGGCCTATTTCAAGTCCATGGGGAAAATTCCTCTGGCGATCAACCGGCCGTTGTTAGCTGCCCTGACCAGTACTCATTCCCCCAAACTTGATCTTCCGTATATCGCGCCGCCCCCCGTGCTGCCAACGCACATTCCCCATGGAATCGCCTTAAGATCGTGGCATCAGTCCGACATTGGCGGTGCCAGACCAGGTGGCCAAAAGCTCACCAAGGCGTACTTGGCGGTGTATGGCAGCGGTGCGGATATTTTTAACCATCATGATTCATTCCACTACTTATTCCACCCGGCATCGGGCGAATTTTCTTTTGCCGCGACGTTGGTGCAACTGTTGCCAAGCAGCCAATGGGCAAAAGCGGGGCTGATGCTCCGAGCCTCCGAGCAACCCAATTCAGCGTTTGCGATGATCAACGCCATTCCCGGAAAGATGGTGGCTTGGACATGTCGGGCCGCCAACGGCGCGGATACGACACAGAAAATGATCCCGATTTCCGGATTCCCCGTGCGGTTAAAGCTGGTGCGCACCGGTAACACAGTGATCGGTTTCTATCATACCGGCACCGGCGCATGGAAAAAGGCCGGTTCGCTGGCCATGCCGACTCATACTTTGATGCAGCAGGTGGGTTTTGCGGTGTTAAGCCACAAGCCCTGGGCGTACACCTGCGCACGCTTCCGGGGCATCATTTTAAAAAGGCCGTCCCGCAAGACAGTTAAAATCGCGGAAAACCGGATCCCTGAAAACGCGGCTTCAATCACCGTGGCAATCGGCGGAGAAGCGGATAAAAAGATATTGATATCTGAAAAATAGAGCGCATTGCCAGGTGATGCAAATATCGGCAAAGAAAGGAGCGAGAAAATGAAATTATTAAGAACGTAGCGATCACGCTGCATTGAAACGTCGTTTTCATACTTTTTTATGAACCTGTTAATCGGAGTGTTTTATGTTGAATCAAAAATTATTACTATCGGGAGTTTTATTAGCCGCCGCGGCGGCGGGAATCGGTGCACAATCCGCTCATGCCACCGTGTTCGCCAGCGATAGTGCCGCTAACTATTCCGGCAGCTTTAATGGCAGTAATTTTGGAAGCGGCTTTGGTGCATGGAACGTGAATTACACGTATACCGGCGCTGCCGGACAGGGTGGGGGCGGCGGCAGTTTTGTCGGCACGAATGCCGGTATCCCCGCTCCAACGGGCACAACGACCTCCACACCGGCGTTTGATATTTATGTTTATCCCGGCACGGGCGGTGACACCGGCCTGAACACCGATATCACCACCGCAACGCGCTCCTTTAGTTCCGCGCTTGCCGCCGGGCAAACATTTACCACAGATTTAAGCCTCGATAATGGCAATACCAGTACGACTGTTGCTAATACCAATCCCAGCACGGCGGATTCCAATATGGGTTTTGCCCTGCTGGATTCATCCGGAAAAGTTTTATTTTCCATGATCTGTTTTGGCGGGGGTGAATATTGGGCGTCCGATGGCTCGAATTCCGGAGCCTATTTTGAACCGGCTTCGGGCAATATCCTCTATAATTACCACCTCGATGATACTTTTGCCTTCAACTTGTTGAATTCCGCGGGAAATTACAGCCTCACGGCCGCAGGCAGTATCGGTGGCGGCAGCCCGACCACCTTCACCGGCAGTATTAATATGGCCACCGGCGGACCAACGCAGGTGCAATATATTGATAACAACGGTGGCAACGGGAGCGACGTGCAATTCAGCAGTATGTCCATCGCCAGCACGCCGGTGCCGGAACCAGCCATGCTGGGGCTGGTGGCAATCGGTGCTGCGGCCCTGCTGATGACCAGACGCTCCAAGCGTATCAGCAAGCAAGCCTGAACACGTCGCGAAACTTCCCACGCGACCCATCGTGACGATTCCTATAATCGTCACGATTTTTTTATTTATGGCGCGCCGCCGCATAAACAATAATGTTTCGCGCCAGTGCCTGTGCGGATTTTGGTGCGTACCCTTTGATACCCCAGGTACTGGTGCCCAGGAGCCTGGGGATTATTTCTTATATTCAATTTTATCGAGATAAAACGTAAAAGGCTTTCCGTCGGCGGCAGCGCCGGTCCAGAAAAACCCTACCACAATGCGATTGAGGTCCTTGCCTTTGAGGCTGATGGAATAGTGCTTCCAGTGGGTGGTCAAAGTGACTTTTAATTTTCCTTTGGCGGTGTCGTGGTATTTCTTATTGGATCCGATAAGGCCGAATCCGAAGTTGACAACCTGCCCGGCCTTCTTGCTGCGTGCCCAGAAGGTGAGCTTTTTTGCCCCGGTAAGATTAAAGCCTCCGGAGTTATCGCCCCAGTTGTTGGCAGGGTTCTGCCAGGCGATCCCGCCCCAGCCGCTGCTGGAGGTAAATTGGATTTTCAGACAATTGCTGTTTCCCTTCCGCGGATGGGTCGTGGAGCTTCCGTTATATTTGATCGCCGAGGCATTGCCCATCCAGCCCGCGGCAATATAGCCTGATTGCGCCTGGCCATCGCGATAAATTACCAGCGGAAGCGACACCTTGGCACCGACATGTTTTTCCGCCGCAACCGCATGCCGGTCAACTACCCCGATGACCAGAATGGCGGTGAGCATGGTGGTCAGCAATCCTGTCAACAGCGAAGCTCGTGTGGTACGCATCGTCATACTCCTTAGGTGTAAAGCGGGTTAATCCTTCGATTGTAACAACTCCGCCGTTATTACTTTACATATCTAACTTTGTCAATATAAAAGGTGAACGGAGAACCATTTGCGCCGCCGGTCCAGTAAAACCCGGTGATAATCCGCTCAAGATTCCGGCCTTTCAGATTGATCGCATATTTTTTCCAATGGGAAGTCAACGTGACCACTTTTGAAACATGTACCGAATCATGGAAGGGTTGATCAGAACCGATCAACCCCGCGCCAAAAGTGATGCGTTCCCCACCGGCTTTCCCTTTCGCCCAGAACGTGAGCTTGGAGGCACCGGTTAAATTTAAGCCGCCATCGGTTTTTCCCCAATCATTGGCAGGACTCTGCCAGGCGATTCCACCCCAGCCATTGGCGGCTGTGTAGCTGATTTTTACGCAGGAATGCATGCCCCTGGGGCCGAAGTCCGCGGATCCATAGCTGATGTTTTTGTAATTGCCCATCCAGCCTGTGGGTATGTAGGGTGTGCCTTGGGCGTTGTTTCCCAGCAGCACCAGAGGCAGGTGCGACCGGGGAATTCGCATGGCGTGTATCGGCCCGGTGACCATCAGGGGAATGTTGCCCACCGCCGCAGCGTTATGATGGTTATATACGTAACAAAATAAGCGGTAATATCCGCCATTATCCGGCATTTTTACAATCACATGGCCGCCATGTTGCCCGATGATGGCGTGGGGATACTTCCGCGGCATCGGCCGGGATTCGCCGCCGTTGGGCGGTGTGTTGGAAATATCGCGTCGCAATACCCAATGATAGCTCAACGCGCCGCCGCTGGGTTCAGACGCATCTACATGTGCCCTGATTTCTGACTCTCGCTTAACTTTATCCGGGCCAACAAGATTCAGGCTTTTCATCTCCGGGCACAAATGCTTCGGCCAATGCCCCGTCCACACATGCTCAAGTTGATCCACCGCGCCCAGCCGTCGGCCATCCGGCAGTATCAGGCCGAACCAGGTTGGTGTGGCTTCCACCTTCCAGCCCCACGTAAATGCGTATGAGCCTAAACACAACCCCTTGGCTGCCAATACGCTGTTGCGATAGGTACGGGCATAATACAACGCTTTCTGCGTGCTGTTCATTTCCGGCGGCAGGTGCAAATTATCGCGGCCTTCTTCCCATACTCCGGGCGGGCCAAATTCTGTAAGGACATACGGCTTGACACCGCCGGCTTTCAGATAGCGCTTATAAAGCGACGGTCCTCCGCCGTAAGAATTAATTCCGATGATATCAATATCCGGGCAATACTCATTGATTTTCTGAACCTTGTGTCCGCCTATTTCCGCCACCACGGTCATGGTGGGGTGGTTGGGGTCCAGTCGATGGCACATGCCGGCAATCTTTTCTACCGCCTGCCACAGCACTTTATGGTCATACCCATTTTCCATTTCATTGCCGATTCCCCAGGCCAGCACTGCCGGATCATGGCGATAGTCGAGAACAAATTTTTTACATTGTTCATACTGGGCCTGCACCTGGGCTTTATTTTTGTAACTGAAGCCATTGCCCGGATGGGCCAACCACATGCCGACGGTATACGTCATACCCAGTTGGGCAGCGCGGTGGAGTTGGTGCTGAATGCCGTCAGCGCCCCATGTACGATCAGAATTTCCCCCGGCCGCTTTGAGCTTCGCCAGAGAATAACTTCCGCCTGCGCCTTTTATGAAATAAGGCTTGCCGCCCCGCAGGAGTTGCCATCCGCCCCCGGTTTTAACCAGTTGCACTTTTACCGCAGCAGCCGAAACGGTGTTACCAACTGCGGGAAGCAACGCGATTACAGCCAAAACGGACGCCACTGAGAAAATCCGCGTTCGCAGAAACTTAATTAACCTCACGCCTGTTCCTTTCCGCTTAAGATTATGGCTACCGAGGCGATGCCAATGCGCTGAACCATTTTCTCTCCCGCTGGGATCTTTAACAACGTGCTATCGCAACCTCTAATGAAACTGTTGCATCAACTGATGTTACGAAATATCGCTGTTGCTGTCAATATTCCGCACGGCCGGCGCTCCGCATGGGCGTGGCAATTTTTCCGGGCAGCGCCGACATAACGCTAAATCGGGCGGAAATCACAATGTTTTTTACCGTTGCGCCAGGAGCCTGCCAGAGATTCTTTTATCGTGTATTCCACCACCGGCAGAGCCGGCGACTAAGTGGAGTTTCCCCGCACTGCCTTGTCGCCCGGATTTATTGCCGCGCCCCTTCGCATGATACGATAAACCACAAGTTGCCCGGGTGAATTCTGTGGCCGTCCAGCTCATGCACAATAAACACTGTTCTCGTGGGCAGAGCGGAAAGCCCGGCACTATCGATTTATTGCTCGCCGGAGGAAAGGGCGGATATTTTTTCCGTCAGACGGGATTTGGGCACAGTTGCCATATCGGTAATCCAGCGGATGGATTCGTAGTGCGAAGTAATGTCAGGGCTGGTTCGCGGTTTCCGCCGGGATTGGCTGGTGCCCACAAAAATGGTGTATTCCAATCGCCGATGTGTGAGTTGATGCGTGACACCCGTCGCTAAGCGTGTAAGCTCGATGTTGAGCCGGGTGAGCTTAAAAAGTTGCTGACGAACCGCAGCGGGGGTGCGGTGGGGAAGTTCAAACGCCGGAAATTCCCAGAGATGTTCCCACAGGCCGCCGGCCTTGCGTTGCGCCATCAGGCGGCCATTGGGCGAATCAATAACGACTGCGGCCAATTTAATGCACGGGGTGGGAGTTTTTCCTTGTTTTACCGGCAGTTGGCTCTGTTTATTGCTTTGCCGGGCCAAGCAAAAACTCTCCAGCGGGCAACTTTCGCAGCGCGGGCGCATCGGTGTGCAAACCGTGGCCCCGAGTTCCATGATGGCCTGATTAAAATCTCCGGGATTGGTCGGCGGCACCAGTTCCCCGGCAATTTTCCAGAGCCGCTTTTGGGTTTGCGGCTTGGCAATGTCGTCACGAACCATAAAAAGTCGCGTCAGCACGCGCATCACATTGCCGTCCAATACTGGAACTTTTTCATGAAAGGCGATGCTGGCGATGGCACCGGCGGTATAGCGGCCGATGCCGGGAAGTTTCAACATATCATTATATTTGCATGGAAACGTGCCGTGATATGTTGATACGATGATTTGTGCGCTCTGGTGCAGGCTTTTGGCTCTGCGGTAATAACCCAGGCCCGCCCAGAGTTTCAATACGTCCTCAAGGGGCGCAGCAGCCAGGGCGCAAATATCCGGGAAACGCTTTAAAAAGCGGTCGTAATAGGGAATTGCAGTGGCGACCTGCGTCTGTTGGAGCATCACTTCGGACAGCCAGATGGCATACGGATCGGCGGTATTTCGCCAGGGCATGGGCCGTTTGTGCTCGTTGAACCACGGGCCAAGGCGCAGGTGAATCTGCTTCTGAAGGGCCGATGGAATCGGGTTAAATTGGGCAGATTTCATTGCAAGAATTCTATCCGCAGGAAAAGAATCGGCAACAGCTTCAATCAGGCGGGCAATTTTTGATTTTCCGGCCTCCTTGGACTTATCCACAGGGGTCGTGGAAAGACCACAACATCTGGTAGAAAATAAATCCAAGTGACGCAAGTCTTGTGGATATAATGGGTTAGTGATGTGGAGAACCTGTCCGTCAATATTTAGTGACAAAAAGCATTGACACCACAAGATATAGTGCTAAAGTAACCTATGTGAGTCTTATTGAGTTCTTAATAATCGCGAACGCGTGGTTATAGGGACCCGATAAGGCCGACGATTTTGGTTGAGATGATTCAGGGGCGAAGTTCCTTTCTCTTGAGTTTCAACTGACATTGTGATACACTAACAAAAACCGAACCGTTTTTACGGATTATTGCAGGCAGGCAACATGGCAATTCTTGCAGACTCTCAAATTGAAGCATCCGTCACCATTCAGCCCTTTGAAAAGGCAGTCAAGCGTCCCGGGGCGGTAAGCTACGGGGTTTCCAGTTATGGTTACGATGTGCGTGTGGGACCCAAATTCAAAATTTTCACCAATGTAAATTCTGAGGTTGTAGATCCGAAGCGTTTTTCGCCGCGCAGTTTTGTCGATGTCGACGCCGGTAAAGATGGCTATGTGCTCATTCCGCCCAACAGTTTCGCCTTATGTGAGACCGTGGAATATTTTGAAATCCCACGGGATATTCTGGCTATCTGCGTAGGCAAAAGCACCTATGCCCGCTGCGGCATTATCGTCAACGTGACGCCCTTGGAGCCGGAATGGAAAGGCCGCGTCACCATTGAAATTTCCAATACCACGCCGCTGCCGGCCAAAATTTATGCCAATGAGGGTATCGCTCAAATTATTTTTCTCCGCGGTGAAAAAGTTTGCAATATCAGTTACGCGGATAAACAGGGGAAATATCAGGATCAACCCGGGCTGACATTGCCTAAAGTTGATTAACTGAACCGGGATCGGATCGGATTTGTTTATCCGGTCCGTTGAATGAACTATGCCGCCGGCCACGGAAAGCCGGGGCTTTCATGGAGTGGCCGGCGACGCCGCAGGATGGGACGTCGCCGGCAAATTTAAGTGCACGGAAGCAGGAGTAAAGGCTATGAAAATCAATCGTCGGTTTACCAAGGCAGGCGTGGACGTTTATTCCACGATCAAATTTACCAAACGCACGAGCAAAATTTCCAATGTGGATGGCTCGGTCGTTTTTGAAATGAAGGATGCGGAAATTCCCGCAGACTGGTCACAATTGGCCACCGATATCATGGTCAGTAAATATTTCCGCAAGGCCGGCATCCCGCAAACCGATGCCCAGGGCAAACCCGTGCTCCATGCCGATGGCAAGCCAAAGCAAGGCCCGGAAACCTCCGTGAAGCAGGTGGTGCATCGTCTGGCCGGCTGCTGGACCCAATGGGGGCAGGAATACGGCTACTTTGAAACCAAGCAGGACGCACAGGCGTTTTAT
The DNA here is from genome assembly GCA_021808105.1 of Planctomycetota bacterium. GTDB lineage: Bacteria > Planctomycetota > Phycisphaerae > WQYP01 > WQYP01 > JAMDCX01. The sequence goes on along the minus strand of JAKBCC010000054.1, from coordinate 10,388 downwards.
GATGAACTGGCCCACATGCTCCTGACCCAAAAGGCCGCCCCCAATTCTCCGCAGTGGTTTAACACGGGCCTGCATTACGCCTATGGCCTTACCGGTCCCTCTCAGGGGCATTGGTACGTGAATCCCAAAACGCATCAGCTCGAACAAGCCACAGATGCTTACACGCATCCGCAGCCGCACGCCTGTTTTATTCAGAGCGTCAGCGATGATCTGGTCAATGACGGCGGAATTATGGACCTGTGGGTGCGCGAGGCCCGGCTGTTTAAATACGGATCCGGCACCGGCAGTAATTTTTCCAAACTCCGCGGTGACAATGAATCGCTTTCCGGCGGCGGGAAATCTTCCGGCCTCATGAGTTTCCTGCGTATCGGGGATCGGGCGGCGGGGGCGATTAAATCCGGCGGCACCACGCGCCGGGCCGCAAAAATGGTATGTCTGGACTTGGATCACCCGGATATTGAAGAATTTGTTAACTGGAAAGTGCGCGAGGAAATCAAAGTTGCCGCCATGGTCGAGGGCCTCAAGCACCTGCCCAGGGAACAACAGGAACTGGCCAAAAATTTAAAGCTCAAACTGGATTATGATTTTAACGGCGAAGCCTATGCCACCGTTTCCGGGCAGAATTCCAATAATTCCGTTCGCGTATCAAATAAATTTATACAGGCGGTGGAAAAAGATTCCGACTGGGAACTTATTCGCCGCACCGATGGCAAAATCCACAAGACGCTTAAAGCCCGCAAGCTTTGGCAGGAAGTCGCTTTTGCCGCCTGGCGTTGTGCGGACCCCGGTGTGCAATATGATGACACCATCAATCAGTGGCACACCTGTCCCCAAAGCGGGCGCATCAATGCCAGCAACCCGTGCAGCGAATATATGTTCCTGGATAATACCGCCTGTAATCTGGCCTCCATTAATCTCATGAAGTTCTTTGATGCCGCTTCAGGAAAATTTGATATTGAAGGCTTCCAACACGCCTGCCGGCTCTGGACGATCGTGCTGGAAATTTCCGTGCTTATGGCGGCCTATCCCAGCCGGGAAATCGCCCGCTTGAGCTATGAATATCGTACGCTGGGTCTGGGTTACGCCAACATCGGCACGATGTTGATGGTAGCCGGTATCGCGTATGACAGCCCGGCGGCCCGAGCCATTTGCGGGGCCATCACCGCGTTAATGACCGCTGAATCTTATGCTATTTCCGCGGAAATGGCCCGCGAACACGGCCCATTCCCCGGCTTTGTTCCCAATCGGCAGTCGATGCTGCGGGTGATGCGTAACCATCGCGCCGCCGCGTACGCTTCGGATCAATATGACGCTTTGTCCGTAAAACCCGTGGAAATCGACGCCGCCCAATTTGGCACGCATCCCACACTTGATCCTACGCTGCTGCAGGCCTGCCGCGAGGCATGGGACCGGGCGGTTACACTGGGCGAGCAACATGGCTATCGCAACGCCCAAACCACGGTCATCGCGCCGACCGGAACCATCGGCCTGCTGATGGATTGCGATACTACGGGTGTGGAACCTGATTTTGCTCTGGTTAAGTTTAAGAAACTTGCGGGCGGCGGTTACTTCAAAATTGCCAATCAATCCATTGAGCCGGCCTTGCGGAACATGGGCTATTCGCCCGGCGAAATTCATGACATGTTAACGTATGTGATGGGCACCTTGAGCCTGCAAGGCTCGCCGCACATTCATATCGAATCACTTAAGGCGAAGGGCTTCACGGATGAAGAACTGGCGAAAATAGAGGCATGCCTGCCATCTGTTTTCGAGCTGGCCTTCGCCTTTTCTCCCTGGACACTCGGCGAGGCGGCTTTAACCCGCCTTGGCTTTACCTCCCAGCAATGGCAGCAGCCGAATTTCAATCTGCTGCGATCTCTGGGCTTTTCCAAGCGGCAGATTCGCGAAGCCAGTGATGTCATTTGTGGTTCGCAAACCATCGAAGGCGCACCGCATATTAAATCCGAACATCTGTCGGTCTTTGATTGTGCCAACCGCTGTGGTCGCAAAGGCAAACGCTTTATCCACCACATGGGGCACATCCGCATGATGGCCGCGGCCCAGCCGTTTATCAGCGGAGCCATCAGCAAAACCATCAATCTGCCCAATGAAGTCGGCATTGGCGATATCGAAGAAGCCTATCGCGAAAGCTGGCAGTTAAGCCTGAAGGCTGTGGCACTGTACCGCGATGGCTCCAAGTTAAGCCAGCCGCTGAATTCCACATCCGATGATGATGCCTCCGATGATGCGGATATTGACGCTTTGAAAGTTGAAGCTGCTGCCGCCTGCACCCCATGCGGGGACCCTGGCCCGGCTTTATTGGGGAATGGGACTGTTCCCGCCGGAACGCTTGAAACCGGCTCTGCCGGCGGTTCCAAAGTGGTTGAACGGATCGTTGAAAAAGTGGTGCATCGTCCCCTGCGCCGGCGGCTGCCGGACACGCGCAACAGCATCACGCATAAATTTGATATTGCCGGCCATGAAGGTTACCTCACCTGCGGTCTCTTTGATGATAACAGCCCCGGTGAAGTGTTTATCACCATGGCCAAGCAGGGCAGCACGGTGGGTGGCCTGATGGATACAATCGCCACGCTGGTATCACTTAATCTGCAATATGGTGTGCCGCTGGAAGCCATTGTCCGTAAGTTTGAACACATGCGTTTTGAACCTGCGGGCATGACCACCAACTCGGATATTCCCATTGCTAAAAGCCCCATTGATTATCTGGTGCGCTGGCTGGGTATGCAGTTTATTGCAGGCTATCGTGATGCCAATTCACCTCGGCGGCAACAGGCCCACACCGTATCTGGGCCGACAGCGGTCGTTGCATCCATTGCGGCCCCGGTGGCGGCCAAAGGTAACGGTAATGGCAACGGAAAAGGCAATGGCCATCATAACCGTCTGGAAGATGGCCCCGCAGATCTTGCCTCGTCATCGGGTTTGCAGGCAGTCGCCAATGGGGAATCAGGCCGTCCCGCAGCAAGAACTGCGGCAGAAAAGACCTTTTCTGCCAGCGCTCTTTCACAGCAGATGGCAACCTTGATGGGAGATGCTCCAGTGTGCAAATGCGGCAGTATCACCGTTCGCAACGGCAGTTGCTACAAATGCCTGAACTGTGGTGATTCCCTGGGATGCTCCTAGTGCCAAGCCTTGAGAATCGGTGCGCATGAACAACCTGCCGCCATTTACCAATAATCCGCTTCGCAATTGGCGATTCTGGCTGATGGCGGCACTGGTTGTCGGTATATTCTGGCGACTTCTTGACTATGTGCTGCGATTTCCCGTCTGGGGTGATGAAGCTTCGTTAGGCATGAACATCATCAGGCGCAGCTACCTGCAATTGCTTGCACCTTTGGGGCGGGTACAGGTCTGCCCGCTCGGATTTCTCTGGGTTTCCAAGTGGATGACTTCGGTCGCGGGGACCTCGGCGTTTGCGCTCCGCTTTTTTCCGCTGCTCTGCGGCATAACTGCCGTGCTGATCGCCTGGCAAGTATTCCATCGCGTCGCCGGGCGAAAAGTGGGATTGATTGCTACGGCTATGCTGGCCTGCTCACTGGCCACGGTGCGCTACAGCACGGACTTCAAGCCCTATTCAACCGATCTTCTGGTTGCGATGTGCTATGTGGGTTTGGGCTTCTGGGCCTTGCGATGTCCAAAAGATTCCAAGCCGTTGGTTTATCTGATTGTTTTTACGCCCCTGGCGTTATCGTTTTCATTTCCCGGCATTTTCATGGCCGCTTCCGTCAGCGCCGCGCTATTACTGAGGCAGATTAAAGATTCCAATACGACATGCCGCCGGCTGTACGCCGGATTTAACGTCCTGACTTTAGGCGTTTTTGCCATTGTGTTTTTTTACGTCATGCGCGGGCAGATGCACCATACAAAAACCGGGATGGATGTGTATTGGCGCAATGCTTTTCCACCGCTGAATTGGCACATATTCGGATGGCTGATTCAGGCGCACGTTTCCAATATGATGAGTTATCCGCTGGGGGGAAAAAAGGGCATTGCCTTTCTTATCACACCGCTGTGTCTGGTTGGCGTATGGAGATTATGGCACAAGCGGCGACGGTCGGAATGTGTATTGCTGCTGGCCCCGTTTGTCCTGACATTTATTGCCGCATTGCTTCGCGCTTATCCGTATGGAACCAGTTCGCGCGTGCAGCAGCATCTGGTTCCATCCATTATGCTTCTGTCGTCTATCGGGGCGGTTACACTGGCGGCCATGGCCATGCGTAAACGCCATTCGCTTTCCGCCTGGCGGACATTTACCGGCAGTGTTGTGGCCGCCATCCTGGTGTTTGCGGTAATCTGTATGGCGCTGGATATTCATCGACCCTGGGTCGGCCCGGGGCCGCGCATGGTTCGCAATCTGACCCGCGCGGTGTTCCAGGGTGCCGGCAAACACACTGAGATTATCATCACCAACCACAAGCCGGATGTATTTGCCTCGGAAATCGCCTGGTATCTGAACACACACCATCATGCGTATAAAACCGGCGTGTCACTTACCGCCAAAGCCCTTCAGCCCTCAGCCCGGCGAGTGTGGGTTATTCATTTTGGCTATAAACATGTTCATCATTTTAACCGCACGCTGATTTCCCGGTGCAACTCCGGCGGGGTTATTCTGCATCTGCTCAAACAGCATGATCGGATCATGCGGGTGGGTTTCAGTAAAAACCCACCCGTCGTGGCCCAGGCTTCCTTGTTTGCAATTGATCGGCGGCACTAACTTTTCCGTAATACCGCCGTGTTGCAAGCGGCGAATTTGTGTGTTATGACGGGAGCGCGGCAGGCCCGCACCGGGTGCATTGAATCCATGAAGGGAGGTCGGAGCATCGGCCACCTTCATTTCGACAGACAGTAGCATGAATTGTAATCGGCAGCTTAAAGGATTGTTGCAATGAAAAGCTTTTCAAGACGTAATTTCCTCGCGGGTATGGCTATAACCGGTGTTACTGCGTTGGGTGACGCCGTACAGCAAGGTGACGGAGCACCGAGTGGCGATATGCCGGCCAGCCGGCTCCCGCCAACTCGCGAAGCGCCTTTATCACCCGCCGCCCGTAAAGCCACTGCGGAAAGGCTGCTGGCGTACTTCCAGAAGGTGGCACCGCGGCTTTTGCGGCCCGCGCAGGGAATTCTGCGCCATCCCAGTATCTCACCGAGCCTGCCGGGCAAAGCCTATTCCACACAGTTGTGGGATTGGGATACGCTGTGGACCAGTCGCGGGCTTTTCCGCCTGGCGCATCTGACAGGTGATCATAAACTGCTGGAGAGGGTTGGCCGTCACGCACAGGGCAGTCTATTAAATTTTCTGGAACACCAGGGGGACACGGGGCGGATTCCGATTATGACTGCCGTGGATAATCCCGACCCCTTGGGATGCCTGGTAGAGGATTGTCCGAATTACCGTAACCAGGCCAAGCCGGTATTTGGCCAATTGGCGCTGCTGGCAGCGGACCAGACGGGCGATGTGCGATGGCTGGCTCCGCAGTTCGAAAAACTACTGCGCTTTTATGGCTCCTGGGATCTGGGAAACCAGAGTAAAATTGGATTATTGGTTTGGGGCGATGATGTCGGTATCGGAGACGACAACGACCCAACGACTTTTGGCCGCCCGTTTTTCTCTTCGGCCAATATGCTGCTCAATAGCCTGTATTATCAAGATTTGCGGGCGGCGGCGGAGTTAGCCAGGCGGCTGAATCGGCCGCGCGATCAAAAACATCTACGGCAACGAGCCGACGAGCAGAGCCGGCGGATGCAAAAATATTGCTGGGATCCGCGCGACCGATTTTATTACACTGTGGATGTGCAGTGTAAGGACCGCCGGGGGGAGCTGCTTCCCGGTATATCGCCGGGCATGCCAATGTCCTGGCATTGCCTGCCGATGCGGATTCAGATGTTCACCGGTTTTCTCCCCATGTGGTGTTCAATGGCAACCCCGCAGCAGGCTGCTGATCTGGTGCAACTGCATTACCTCAATGACCAGACGTTCAATGCCGCTTATGGCGTGCGCTCACTTTCAAAGCAGGAGACTATGTATTCTCTGGCACGCAGTGGAAACCCCAGCAATTGGCTCGGGCCGATCTGGATTATCGCGAATTACTTTGTGTGGCAGGGCCTCAAGAACTACGGCTATGAGACGGATGCAGTAGATTTGGCCGATAAAACCCTGCGACTTTTGGCTTCCGACCTGGCTGCCACCGGATCATTGAACGAATATTACGATCCGGACACCGGTGCTCCGCTGAGCCATAAGGGCTTCGTGGATTGGAATATGCTGGTGCTGGAGATGTTGTAACCGTGAACACATACAATTTCACTTACAATTTCTCTTGCTGATAGCGGGACATTGGCCTAGAATTGGCCCCGGCGGTTGGTACAAGTCCGATACTGTTTTGGCCTTTGCGCATCGCCTGGAAGGATTTGCGCTACCCATGGGTGAAAACCGTAAAGACGCCAATTGGAAGTTCTGGCGCATTGATAACAAAAAAATATTTATCTACCGGCCGGTCATTACATTCTGGCTTAAGTTTCGTGTAGGTATGTCGGTGCTCGTGGCGATGGTCACGGCCGCCTTTGCCATGCTGTTAATATTTCGACCGCTCTGGTTTCATCTGGCCGACCCGCACGCCGCTTATATCATCGGCCCGATTATGCTTGGGGCCGGTGTGATTCAAATGCTTCTGATGCTTAACAGTTCTCTGGGATGTATGGCGATTGTGCAACATGACTGCATCAACGTACGGGGCAGACGCTATTTCTGGAAGAACATCCGGGATGTATCGGTGGAGGAAAGCTCCTTTGGCCCGAAAGGCCAACCGGCCCTGAAGTTGCATGTCTCCAGGCGCAAGGGTGAAAAGCTCGTGACGATTATTCCGGAAGGCATGGCCGGGCAGCAGGAACTTGACCAGCTTGCCCGGCACATCAAAAAACTCATCAAACAACTGGCCGACAAACGAAGCGGTAAGCCATCGGCTGCGGAAAGTGCTTAATTAAAATTTCCCGCCCCGATTCATTTTCCGCCGCCGGTCAGCACACGCAGGGCAATGCGTATGGGATCATAATATTTGTCAACTACGCGTTCTTTCATGGGAATAATGGCGTTGTCGGTAATGTGAATTTCTTCCGGGCAAACTTCCGTGCAGCATTTGGTGATGTTGCACAGGCCGATGCCGCCCTCATTTTTAACTAAGGCGGTGCGGTCCAGTGAATCCAGCGGGTGCATTTCCAGGCTCGCTACCCGTACCAGAAAACGCGGTCCGAAAAATTTATCTTCCAGATCATGTTCCCGCAGCACGTGGCAAACATTCTGGCACAGGAAACATTCAATGCACTTGCGGAATTCCTGCGAGCGTTCCACATCCCGTTGCTGCATAAGCCAGGTGGTATCGGGTTTGGGGGTGAACGGCGGAATTTTTTTATTGACGGTGTAATTCCATGAAACATCCGTTACCAGATCACGGATGATTGGAAAGGCCTTCATCGGCTGCACTGTAATGCTATGGTCTTCAGCGAAATCATCGAGCCGCGTTTTGCACATCAATGCCGGTTTACCGTTGACTTCCGCACTGCAGGAACCGCACTTGGCGGCTTTGCAGTTCCAGCGGCAGGCCAAATCATGCGCCTGTTCACGCTGAATCTGGTGGATTGCATCCAGCACCACCATGCCTTCCTGCACATCCACCTTATAGTCCACCAATTGGCCGCCGGACTTATCACCGCGCCAGACCTTGAATATGCGTGTGCTCATTTTTTTTCCTTGGCTTTCTTTTCGTCCACCAGTGCCTGGAGGTCCGTGGTTTTTACCACTGGGCAAGGCTCTACCTGCATAATAGCCCCCTGTTTCCGGGAGACAATATTATGTTCGCCCCAGTAATCATCATATTTTGGATAATCCAGTCGGCTGTGGGCACCGCGGCTCTCTTTTCGCATCAACGCGGCTCGGGTAATGGCCTGGGCACAAATCAGCATGTTGCGCAGGTCTTTGCATAAATGCCAGCCCGGATTGTACATCCGCTGTCCTTCATTGATGCCAACGTTAGCCACCCGCCGGTTGAATTCTTCCAGCTTGGACACCGCCTCGGTCAGATCTTTTTCCTCACGGAATATGCCCACAAGGCTGTGCAGCATGGTTTGTAATTCAAGGTGCAGTTTATAGGGATCTTCGGCGTTGGATCGGCCAAAAAAGCCGGTCATTTCATTGGCGGCGTTTTCTACCTGCGCGTTATCAATGGATGCTGCGGGGGCGGCTTTGGCATGTTCTGCCGCCGCCGCACCAACGCGCCGGCCAAAGACAATCAAATCGGAAAGCGAATTTCCGCCCAGCCGATTGGCCCCGTGCATGCCGCCGGAGCATTCGCCGGCGGCATACAACCCCGGCACACGGCTGGCACCGGTTTCGGCATCCACTTTAATCCCGCCCATGGCGTAGTGGCACGTGGGTCCGACTTCCATCGGTTCCCTGGTAATGTCCACATCCGCGAGTTCCTTGAACTGGTGGTACATACTGGGAAGTTTTTTCTTAACGTATTCCGCACCACGATGAGAAATGTCCAGAAAGCAGCCACCATGCGGCGATCCGCGCCCTTCTTTTACTTCGGTGTAAATAGACCGGGCAACCACATCGCGTGTGGAAAGCTCCATACGCTTGGGGTCATATTTTTCCATGAAGCGTTCGCCCTTGCTGTTACGGAGAATGCCCCCTTCGCCGCGCACCGCTTCCGTGACCAGCAAACCCTGTACTCCCGGCGGCCAGACCATGCCGGTGGGGTGGAATTGCACGAATTCCATATCCACAAATTCCGCACCGGCCTCATAGCCCAGGGCGTGGCCGTCGCCGGTGCCTTCCCAGGAATTGGACGTAATTTTGAAACATTTACCCAAGCCGCCCGTGGCCAGAATCACAGATTTGGCCTTAAAGACCACAAACCGGCCTGTTTCGCGCCAGTATCCGAAAGCTCCGCACACGCGGTCTCCGTCTTTAAGCAGTCGGGTGATTGTGCATTCCATGTAGACATCAATACCTTGGTGAATGCCCTTATCCTGCAGGGTGCGAATCAGTTCTAAGCCGGTACGATCACCCACGTGGGCCAATCGCTTATGCGTGTGGCCGCCGAAGGCGCGCTGCATGATTTTTCCTTCAGCCGTGCGGTCAAAAACGGCTCCCCATTTTTCCAGTTCATTGACCCGATCCGGCGCTTCTTTGGCATGAATTTCCGCCATGCGCCAGTTGTTAAGATATTTGCCGCCGAAAATAGTATCCTGAAAATGGGTTCGCCAGTTATCCTCTGACTCCACATTGGCCAAAGCCGCCGCCACGCCGCCTTCGGCCATGACGGTATGCGCTTTACCCAGGAGAGATTTACAGATGAGCGCTGTTTTGCTGCCCATGGCCGAACATTCGATGGCGGCCCGTAAGCCCGCTCCACCGGCACCGATGATAATCACATCATGTTCGTGGGTTTCGTATTTTTGGTCGTAAGCGTTAATGAATAATCCTCACATCATGCCAGATACCCATAGCGCAAAGCCGGATATACAAATCGGTAAAACCAACAGAAAACAGGCTCACCCACGCCCATTCCATGTGCCGTAAATTCAAAATTGTCACCCCGCCCCACAGTTTGTAGCGAGCACGGGCCGTGGCCGAGCAACTAAAGCAATCCAGCTTGCCGCCCACGAGGTGCCGCAGTGAATTGCAGCCAAAGCTGAAGCCCGTCAAGGCGATAACGTTCAACAACATGACCAGGGTGCCCACGCCCACGCCGAAATGCAGGTGGCCGTTTTTGCCGGCGAAGAAAAACGCACGGATGGCATCGTACCAGAGAAACGCCACCACAATCGTTGCCAGATACCAGAAATACCGGTGAATATTCTGCAAAATAAACGGAAAAGCCGATTCGCCCTTGTACTTTCGCCCCGCCGGCTCGCCCACAGCACACGCCGCCGGAGAAAGAAAAAACGCCCGATAGTAGGATTTGCGATAGTAATAACAGGTGGCCCGGAATCCCAGCGGTATCCATAAAATCAAAAACGCATAAGAGAACGGGACGTTAATTCCCAGCAGAGATTGAACATCAGGTGAATAAAATGGGGACAGATAATCCGCCCCGTGCACCGTGTCCAGGTAAAATTTTCCCTGCCAGGCCGCCCAGGTGGAATACACGCCAAATGCGACCAGGCCCACAAAAATCAGCAGGGGAGAAAGCCACCATGCGTCACGCCGGGAGGTCGCTCCCAGCCCTTTATGATCCAGAACAGACGTAGAATCCGACATACCTTCCCTTTTCGGGTGCCTAAGTTCATCGCGGCACCGCGCGAACTGAAAATAACGGCCCCTCAAACAAGCGGCCACACTTCAGTTTTCGGCAGTTGGCAGATTGTAG
>JAKBCC010000195.1 GCA_021808105.1 Planctomycetota bacterium | reverse complement strand
ACGGCCAAGTCGTGAATAAATGCGTAATGGGTAAACTGATAGATGGGAATTTCCTGATTAATCGCGGCAGCCAGTCCGCCGAGGACTTCTCCGGAGGCGTTATCGCCCGCGGGACGAATTTTCCGCCGCGCGATAATAAACAGCCAATCCGGATTCGCGTGATTACTGCTGATCCAGCCCATATAGCGCTGCTGAATATCCGCTCTTAACGCCCAGCGCAAGGGCCAATATTGCTCATGTTGCCGCTCCACCAGCAGAAACAATTCCACCAAGGCCGCGATATCCGATACCGGCACCGGCACAATTTCCAACTCTGAATAACGTTGATCCATAAGCGCTACTCGGCTTCGCCGCGTTCGTTGGCGGCGGTGAGGATGAATTTTTGGGTCAGGCCGGACCATACCAGCAAGAGCGCTGCGGAAGTGAGAATGAAAATCCACAACAGTTCGGGATGCAGCCATTGTTGTTGGGCACTGATAAGTTCCGAATCGCGCATGGCACACCACAAACCCATGCCCATGGTCACCGTTAAAGCCAACGTTCCACACAGACGGCCCGTGGTGTTGACCCATCGGTTAAAGCTTGAAAAATAACCCGCCAATGCGATGATACCCGCGGCTTCAGCGCCCAGAATAGCCGCCGCCATGGCACCATGTATCCATGGTGATTTCTGGGCTGAGACAATGCTGTCTACCGTGCGACAGGTAAATAATTCCACCATAGGCAGGAACCATAAAATGGTGACCACGGCCCCAAAGGCTAATTGGCGGGTATTAAATAATTCGCAGTGAACTGCCGCGGGACGTATCCCGGTAAGCGCATCAAGGCAGACCAGGGCCAGCAATGCGACCGCCGGATATTCCACCAGAATCACCATCAGCGGTCCCTGTTGGTTGGCCAGGAAATACGTCATCGCCAGAACCGAAAATCCCATGAGCAGCATCACGGTGGCACGACGGGGCCGGGGCAAAAACGGAAGCGCCAGCATCGCCAGGATGCCCATGATCAATTCAATGGCCTCAACACTTTGCGTTACAGCGGTATGAAACACCGGTGCGTTGATCTCACGCAGGGAATAAAGCTGTGATCCGTGCCCTAATATTAAATAGAACGGCGCGATAAGCAATAAACAGGCAAATTCAGAAACAAACAACGTGGATAATTCAAATCGCCGGCGCGGGATCGGCCAAGCCTGTCCTGACTGCGCTACCGAGCCTGCGGCAGATTGATCGCCGGCCTCAGCAGGTACAGCAGACGCTGGTGCATGGGAGGCAAGGCCGCCGACGCTTATTGCCGGTGTTAGCGCCGCACCGGCTACGCCCTGCCGACCCATGGTTGGCCGATGCGAATGTGGATGTATATTTTTCATGGTCGAGTGTCCCTAAATCCGGGCCGGGCATTTCCCGCAGCCCTTCCCGATCCCATTACATTATATCGGTATACCAGCCTGGGGTGAATTGCGAGGATGCGCGGTTATTGAAGCGTCCGAGAGACCCGGCCAAACAGGCGGCACTTCCGATTTACCAATAAAAAAGCCGGCCTCGAAAGGCCGGCTGTGGGAAATTATGCGAATTCTGACGGGGGGAGGTTAAGCCTGCGCTCCCGCCGTTGAAGGTGAAGCTGTCGCGGATTGCTCTTCGCCACCGATCGCCTTGCGGCAGAACTGATGGGTTAAACCCGCCCAGGTCAGAATCACGCATGCGGTAATCAACATGAACAACCACATCACGCCCACGCCAAACCAGCCTTTGGTCATCCCGGGACCGGCCATTACATGAGAAATCGACAAAGCGGAGGCAAGGCCTATCGAGCTGATTAAAAGGAACGCGGCAAAAGTCAACGCCCGGGCAATGCGGTTAATGGCCAGCGAGAACTTACCCTGCGAATCCGAGATGGCGACCACACCAGCGAGCAACGCACACAAGCCCCCCGCCGCAAATACGCCACGCAGGAGCGGACCGCCGATGGAATTAAATATCTGGGTAAACGCCGGGTCGGTTACAGATTCCAGCGATGGCAACACCCACATTACTATGGCCGCGATAGAAAACATGAACTGCCAGGTGCGTAGTGATTCAGAATTCGGGGCCAGAGTGCGGGCCTGGAGGACGGCGGAAAGCGCCGCCAGTGAAAGCAGGCCGGCAATCGGTAACAGCACCAGATTAATACCAATCAGGTTCTGCTGGAGCATCGCCAGAATCAACAGAATCGTTAAACTGGCGCTGATATTGAGCATAAAACGACCCCGTGCGTCGCCGCGGAAGAGAGGAATTAAAATCAGCCCCGCAATGGCACCGGCGATCTCGGCAAATTTAAGCGCTCCGGGAAGAACGGACGCCAGCGATCCCGCCTTCAGCCCCGTCCACCAGCCGGTTTCGCCGAGCTGGTGCGGCATAAACAGTGTTGCAGCCAGCAGGAGCACACATGCCGCCTGCGCCGCTAAGACACTGCTCCATGAAACCCATTTTGGCATGGCCACTGCCGCTTGCGTCATGGACGCACCGGGAATCGGCGTAGGTGGCACAGGCGTCTGTGCCGCTGCCGCCGTTACCGTCGCAGCTGGGTCCACAAAATTGACCGTCAGTTTTTCCGCTGCGGTGGCTGGATTGTCCGACATCGGCACAACCGACGGAACCGCCGAAGCGGGCCGATCCGTTTCATTGGTTTTTATTGATTTCGTTATCATAACACGCACCCTTGCACAAACACAGACGACCGGAGGAAAACAGCACTTCTTCCGCATCGGTTCCTCTTAATCCCGGTGCGGACACCCATTTCTATCGGCTTAAGGGCGCGGATTCTTCATCGATAAAAATATGATTATTGGTGCTTCCGATAATGGTGGGTTTTTAATCTTCAAACAGTGCGTTGGAATAGACATTTTGCACGTCATCATTTTCTTCCAACGCTTCTATAAGAGCCTGAACTTTGTGCGCATGCTCCCCGGTGATACTTATGGTCTGGCTGGGAATCATGGACAATTCCGCGGAGGCGATGGCGATTTTAGAGCCTGCCAAACTTTTTCGGACTTTTTCAAAATCTACCATCGCGGTTAAAACGGTATATCCCTCTTCGGAGGTTTGCACATCCTGTGCGCCGGCCTCCAGAGCTGATTCAATGAGTTTATCTTCCTCAATGACCTGGCGTTCCACGGCAATAACACCCTGACTGGTAAACATCCAGCCCACAGAATTGGCCGCCCCCACCGCGCCGCCGTTACGGTCAAAAATCACCCGGATTTCCCCGGCTGTACGGTTGCGATTATCTGTTAAAGCATCCACCAGAATCGCCACGCCGCCGGTGGCGTAACCTTCGTAAAGCACCGGTTCGTAATTATCGGCCCCGAGTTCACCGGTACCACGTTTGACAGCTTTTTCAATGGTTTCATTGGGCATGTTGGCGGCGCGGGCTTTATCAATGGCATAGCGCAAGGCCAGATTGTCATCCGGATTACCGCCCCGCTTGGCGGCAATAATAATCAGCCGGGCCAGCTTGCTCCAGACTTTGCCGCGCCGTGCATCAACCACCGCTTTTTTATGCTTGATGGATTTCCAATGAGAATGTCCCGCCATGCTTCCAACATCCTTTTCACGCCGGTACGCTCGAATCAGCCAAAGTGTAGCATAATTGATAAAACAATCTATCGGCAGGCATAGAAGCAAACATAGCAGCCCATCGATGCCGGCGCATTACCCTGAAATGGCTACGGTATGCGTTTGATCGGCGTGCCGTTGAATTTGGAACTTCAGATCCAGGAATCGTGCGATAACCTCCATATTCGTCATGGCATGCTGGGTCAATGACTGCGAGCGGAATCGCCCCGCCCCGGAAAGGGCCAGGGGAATCAATAGTTGATCCGCAAGGTGCTCGTCGATCGGAGCGCCTGCCGAAAGATACCGCCGTACCTGGTTGCACGCCGATTCCGCCACCGCCTCCGCCCCACGGCCTTTTTCCCCAAAGCTGGTGAAAACGGCGGTGACTCCGACAGACTGCACTTTTACCACGACCGCGTTACCGGGGCCAATGCTGGAGGGGACATCCCTGATGGCCAGAGACTCAATGGGCCAGTTCAAGCGTTTGTGTAACACCGCCCGTTCACGCTCGGCAATACTTAACGGTAGACCTGACGTCATGATCACTGCACTACGCTGAAGGGTTTCACCACGATCCACAATATCGAACGGTTTTAGCGCGGCACAAGGTGTAATGTGGGCGCTAAAGCGTCCGCCGCCGGCCGGGTAAAATCCGGGACGATCGAGCGTGGCCGTTACACAGGGACCCATCCCGTTAATCACCGGCAAAAAGCTTTCCGCGAGAAAATCGAATGGCGGCGCAAAAGCATTGTGCGTGCCTCCCTCCAACGCAATATCCGACTCCGCCGCCGCCAGCAACAATGGCGGCAGAATCGTCTGCAACACCAGAGTTCCACTGCCGGCAGTGCCGACCGCAAAGGAATAGTTACCTGGCGTAATTTTTCCCGGATTGAATTCCATCTCTGTGCTTGCCGGCGTATCGCCGGTGACTTGGGCATGGCAGATGCGCTGGGAAGCGTGAATGGCTGTCAGATGCTGCCGCAAAAGCCCGGGCTTGGGCCGCTTGGCGCGGATATTAACAATATGCAATGATTTTCCGGTCACCATGGAAAGCGACAAAGCCGTGCGCAAAATCTGGCCTCCCCCCTCGCCCAGTGCGCCATCAAGTTCAACGTACTTCATTTTTCACTCGCCGGATGTTTTCAATCATCCGCCTTGTCTGAATCTTTAATTACAAACCGGGCACGCAAGCGCGCAACTTCCGAAGCCAGACCGGCAAGTTGCACGCTGTTGATCACCTCTGAAAAATCTTTATATGCCCCCGGTGCCTCGTCCTTGGGGTAATTTCGGCAATTCGTGAGGATATCCGCTTCATCGAAGCTGCGGTTTACGGCAGCCTGATCAAACTCGCGAATCGCCGCCTTTCGGCCCTTCATTCGGCCCGCTCCATGATTGACCGAATAGCAGCTTTTCTCCGCACC
>JAKBCC010000053.1 GCA_021808105.1 Planctomycetota bacterium | reverse complement strand
GAACAGTTGACCCGAGCCCGCAATCGCCTGGCCACGCAGCCGCCCGTGATCTGGGATGAGCCCTATCAATACCTGATCCTCGCCTTGGTGAGGGAAGTGTGCGCCAAGGAAATATGGCGGCTCCATGGAATAGCCGTCACACCGACGCATGTCCATGCGGTAGCCAGCACGCGGCAGACCGTTGAACTTATTGCGGTGCAGCACCGCATGAAGCAGCAATTAGGGAAGCGGCTCAGTGAGAGAGCGGGAAAAAAGGGAAAGCGGTGGCTTTCACGCGGCGGAATACCAACGCGCGTTAAAGACTCCAAGCATCTGCATTATTTATTGAAGCAATATCTTCCCCAGCAGGGCGGGTTGTATTGGTGTGAAGGCATGGCCGAGCCGCGACGGAATCAACCACTGGATTAGCATGCGGTGCTCCCGGGGCGCGGTGCGTTGCATTGTTCTATCGCTGCGGCGAATCGCGTTGCGTTATGGCATCGCGGTGCGTGGCGTTATGGAGCACCGTGGTGCTAACCCGGTGGTTGGTTCGTGGCATTGGATCAACCACCGGATTGTCATCCGGTGCTCTCGGGGCGCGGCGCGTTGCATTGCGTTGCATTATCGCATCGCGGTGTGTGGCGTCAAAGAGCACCGTGGTGCTAATCCGGTGGTGGGTTGGAGGCAGAAGATCAACCACCGGATTACCATCCGGTGCTCCGGTGGCGCGGTGGGTGGGGGCGGAACGCAAGTGTAAAGAAACTATACAGGTGCAAAAGAAAGCGGCCCGTTCCGACGTATCGGAACGGGCCGCAGAATGTTTAGAAAGTAGTTGAGATTACAACTGGAAACTTACCACGTGCCGCTGCTGACATCGCGGATGGGTGTCATGCAGATGTCATACGGTGGGGTATTGCTAAACACGTCGATCGCCGCCGAGGCACTTGTGACCGCGTTCTGAACAGCGGTGCTGGCACCTGGTCCGGCAGTTGTATCAAACGTGAAGATGTTGTCGCCACTTTGGCCAACATACGGGTTGACTTCCCAACCGACATGGTCATCACCAAAGCCGACATTCTGGCCATCGCCATTGTGGTTGCCGGAATTGTAGATGTAGTTGCCATAGGTGTTGCCGGTGACGGCAGTGGTGGTGACGCGTTCCAGCGTACCGGTAGCGCCGGCGTTGTTGGATGGTGCCATATCGCTGACTTCAGCGACGTCCGAACCGGAATTATCGGTCCACCAGCCGCCTACGCCGCCAGTTTGCGTCCATGGGAATGCGATGGAGTAGCTTTCACCCTGACCATTGGTGTTGGGGGTGCCAGCCGCAAGAATGCTGTCAAAGTTGTAATAATACTGAGCAGACGCACCGGTGGCTGTCTGATATTCCGCCGATGGGCTAGTCGCAATCGGATCCGATGGGCAAATAAAGCTCTTCGGTGTGTCCTGGCCTTGCAGGACCAGCATCCACAAGCACGACAGCGGGTCGCCGAGTGTTGGCTCGCCAGCTGTGGCGTACCACGAGGAAGTAACCGCGCCTGCAGTGGCTAAACCAGTAGGTGCAGCCGGCGGCCCGCCTGGGGCACCACCAATAGTCATGCCACCGGCGGCGGTGGTCAATGGGGTTGCCGGGAACTGCGAGCCGTTGCTCTGGGCGTAGATGTAACAGGATTGAATGATACCGCGAATGTTCGCCGAGCATACGGCCCGATTGGCCAGTTCCTTGGCACGAGCCAAGCTGGGTAACAGAATGGCAATGAGCAGCGCGATGATCGAGATCACCACGAGCAGCTCAATGAGGGTAAACCCTCGTTTTTTTACGTTGTAACTTCGCATAAGGAAGCCTCCAAAAAAGAGAGAGAAACACTTAATTGCGTATCCTGCATCCTGTAACGCACCCATTTTGCCTGAAAAGCACAAAATCGGATTATTACAGGAACTGAAAACCGCGCGGGAGCCAGGGAAGGCATCGGCTGGTTTAAGCCAGGGGAAACACTCCCTTGGCTTCCGCCGAGTCGGATGAGCCTGCGCGTGGTAGCTCCGGGCCGCACAGCCCGAGTACAAGCTACCTCAAAAGCTATCTAGCTCTTTCTGTCAGAGCCGGACACACAATCCTTTGTTAATAAAATCCGCCCGTTTTGCGGGGCGCAACCATACCAACCGGAACCAAAACTGGGATGTTTCTTGAGACCCGTGCAAGGGTTCCGGCACTGCCAGCGACGGATCAGACACAACATGATGGCGGGATGCGAAGAGCGGAATAAAAGAAAAAAGGCTCAAAAGCCAGAGGCACCGGAATACCGGGGCCATTTATGATGACGGTATACGAAACAATCGCTCCTGCTTCACACCATAAAACATCCTACCACCAGTTATCGGCGGGGTCAAGTAAAATCTTCAAGATTAATTCGAAAAGAAAAATTATCGGCTGCGGGCGATTACTCCATCGCATCGCTTCCGATAATGTAAAACATTGGATTATGCCGATACGTATCAGGTTAGACGCAGCGCCATGATAGAGCACTGTGGTAGCAATCCGGTGGTTGGTTCGCGGCATTCGATCAACCACCGGATTACCATCCGGTGCTCGGCGGGGTGCGATGCGTGATTGGCCAGCTTGAGGATAGCAAAATTCACGTTGACGATTATTTTTGTTGGATTTCACCTTTGACATTTGCCTCTCTACACTGAATTATGTAGAACAGATAATGTGCGGGCGAAAAAACGCCCTGATTTTCGGAGAAAAAACGTGGTTACCTCGGATGTTGCCGGTAGCGGTTCTCAGCAATCGCTGGAGGGATTGAGTCCCGAATTTTTACAAAATCTGTATGAACAATGGAAACGCAGGCCGGAAGCGGTTGACCCGCAATGGCAGTGGTTTTTCCGCGGTTTTGATCTGGCGTCCGAGACGTCCCCGGCACAGGCGGGCGCGCCCGAGCCGGCACGCCCGCCAGTGGCCGGCGAACCGGATTTGCAAGTCTCGGACCTGGTGCATAGTTATCGCGAACTGGGACATTTAGTTGCCAATTTGGATCCGTTGGGCCATAACGCCACCGACCATTCCTTATTGAGCCTCAACGAGTTTGGCTTAAGCGAAGCGGATTTGGATCGATCCGTAAACGCCGGGAGCCTTGGCGGTGGGGGACGCGTACCCCTGCGGCAACTGATTTCCATGTTACGCAGCACCTATTGCGGTACCCTGGCTGTGGAATATATGGACATACGTGATCCAGAGCAACGGCAATTCCTGCAGGATATGATGGAGCCGTCGCTGAATAAACCACAGTTGTCTGATGAGGATCGCGTTTTTATGATGTCGCGCCTGGCGGCATCGGAGGATTTTGAATTATTCCTGCAGCGCCGCCACCCCACCACCAAGCGATTCAGTATTGAAGGTGCCGAAGCGCTGATTACTTTGCTGGATGAAGTGGTGGAAAAAGCCACGGAAAATGGCGTGGACGAAATCGTCATGGGCATGCCGCACCGCGGGAGACTCAATGTGCTGGCGCATTGTATGCACAAGCCCTACGAAATGATCCTGGCGGAAGTGCTGGATCGTCCGCAGAAATCCATGGGTGATGGCGACGTGAAGTATCACCTGGGTTATGCCCATGATTCCACCACACGCACCGGCCGAACCGTGCACTTATCGCTTTCGGCCAATCCCAGCCACCTGGAAATTGTTGACCCTGTGGTGGAAGGTATTGTACGCGCCAAGCAAAACCGCAAAGGCGATGTAACACGGCAACGTGTCATGCCGGTACTGATGCACGGCGACGCGGCCTTTACCGGTCAGGGCATCGTCGCGGAAACGCTGTATCTTTCAGAACTCGAAGCGTATCGCACCGGCGGCACCGTTCATATTATCGTTAATAATCAGATTGGATTTACCACGGATCCCATGGACGGGCGTTTTACCCGTTATGCCACGGATGTGGCCAAAGCTATTCAGGCCCCGGTGTTTCATGTCAATGGGGATGATCCGGAGGCGGCGGTTCAGGCGGCCCGTCTGGCCACTGCGTTTCGTCAGCGTTTCAAGGCGGATGTGATTATTGATCTGATCTGTTATCGCCGGCGCGGTCATAATGAATTGGATGACCCCAGCGTAACGCAGCCCGTGATGTATCGGGAAATTTCAAAACATCCCACCACCCGGCAACTTTATGCCAGGCATCTTTTGAATTCGGGAGCCATTACCCAGATACAGCTTGATGCCATGACGCAGGAGATGCGTGACCGCCTGGAAAAGGCTCATGAATACGCCCAAACGTTCAAACCTACTGAAGCTGCACCCCCCGTACACGGCCCCTGGAAAGATCTGCTGAAAGTCCCCCGCGATATTCGGGATTGGCGCGTGGATACAGCCGTGAGTTCCCAACAGCTTTTAACCATCGCCGAAAAAGTCTGTAAGTTTCCCGATGATTTTTCACCCCATCCGAAAGTGGCACAAATGTACAAGCAGCGGCTTGATGCTGTGCGCAAGGGTGATGGCATCGACTGGGGCAATGGGGAAATGCTGGCTATCGGGTCGCTGCTGGATGAAGGTATCTGGGTGCGATTGACCGGGCAGGATGTGTGCCGCGGTACGTTCAGCCATCGCAACGCCGTCATTTTTGATTCGGAAACCGGTAAACCGTACAATCCGCTGGGGGCGTTCAGCGAGGCCAAGGCACGCTTTACAATTATCAACACCATGCTTTCAGAGCTGGCTGTTGTGGGCTTTGAATATGGATTTTCATCAGCCGATCCCCATGCTCTGGTCATGTGGGAAGCGCAATTCGGTGATTTTATCAATATGGCCCAGCCGATCATTGACCAGTTTCTGGTAAGCGCCGAGACCAAATGGAGCAAATACAACGGGATGGTCATGCTGTTGCCGCATGGCTACGAAGGGCAGGGACCTGAACATTCCCACGCCCGGCTGGAACGATTCCTGCAATTGGCCGCGGAAGATAATATTCAGGTGTGCAATCCCACAACGCCGGCCCAATATTTCCATCTGCTGCGCCGGCAGATGCACCGCAGCTTCCGCAAGCCGCTGATCGTCATGGCCCCCAAGAGCCTGCTTAGAAATAAAATGGCTGTCTCGCGGCTGGAGGAATTCAGCGGCGGCCAGTTTGAAGAAATCATCGATGAGACTTCCAAGCTCGACCGTTCGCGCGTGCGGCGCGTATTGGTGTGCAGCGGGAAAATTTATTATGAACTTCTGGCGGAGCGCGAAAAAAATCGCATTACGGATATCGCCATCCTTCGCCTGGAACAAATTTATCCGTTCTACGCTGATCGGCTTACCGAAATCGCCCGGACCTATCCCAAAGGCGTAGAAATGGTATGGGTTCAGGAAGAACCGCGAAACAACGGTGTGTATCCGTTTATCGGGGCGAAATTGCATTACCACTGGCCGGGTATGCAGAAATTAACGTATATCGGGCGCAAGCCGTCAAGTTCGCCGGCGGCCGGTTCGCATGACCGTCATGTGCATGAACAGGCGGAAATATTGGCTCGGGCGCTGAATTTGTCCGTTGCGGATGTCCTGGGGAAAGGGCACGCTCCGGTAAGCCCGTCGCGCCCCAGCGAGGTAGAAGTTACCGAAGGCGCTCCACTGGCGAAGTGAAGGCAGAACACGGTGGTGGCAACCCGGTGGCACCAAATGCTTGTTAGGAGTTAGGAGTTAGGAGTTAGAAGTTAGAAGGATTAGGAAGCGCTTCGCTGCTATTTTGCTTCCTTCTCCTAACTCCTAACTCCTGAATGCTTATCCGGGTTCGCGGTCCCGGATCAACCACCGGATTACCATCCGGTGCTCTTGGAGACTTTTCGGTGGCGCACGGGCGCGTTATAAGATACGGGCGGTTAAGAAATGTGCCGCGAGGCTATGTCACGGACATTATGAAAGAACCCATACATTATGAGTAACACCTTGGTAGATTTGTTTGTTCCGGGCTTGGGGGAATCGGTCACTGAAGCCCGCATTGCCAATTGGGTAAAAGCCGATGGCGATTCCGTGACCGCCGATGATGTGGTAGCCGAACTGGAAACGGATAAGGCCACGGTTGAATTACCCGCAGGCACCCAGGGCGTCCTGCGAATCCTTAAAACCGCCGGCCAGACGGTTAATGTTGGTGATGTTGTGGCCCGTGTGGAGCAAGGTGCTTCTGGAGCCGTCAAGACCTCCGCTAAAAGTGCCACCGCCGCGCCTGCCACTGCGGCACCGAAAGCCGGCAGCAATGATAAGCCTGCAACTAAACCGCTTTCACCGGCCGTGGAACGCATGGTGAAGGAAAATAATATTGACCCCGGCGTTGTGGCTCCCACGGGGCCGGGCAATCGCATAACCAAGGGAGATGTGGTGCAATTTATAGAGACACGCGGTAACGCTCCGGCACCCGCAGTCGCTGCGGCACCGGTCGCGACTCGACCGGCCCCGGTTAAGCCCGCCGTGGCCCCGATCACCAAAGACGACGGCCCGGAAGAAACGCGCGTGGAGATGTCCAAATTGCGTGAAACCATCGCCCGCCGCCTTGTTGAAGCACAGCACATCGCTGCAATCCTGACTACAATCAATGAAATTGACATGTCCGCCGTGATGGCATTGCGTGAGAAATACAAAGAGAAATTTGAAAAAACCCACAGTGTGGGCCTGGGCTTCCTATCCTTTTTCGGCCGGGCGGTTTGTGCCGCTGCCAAGGCTGTCCCCATTGTCAATGCCCAGTTGCAGAATCGGATTGTTATTTATAAAAACAACGTGCATCTGGGCGTGGCGGTGGCTACGGAAAAAGGCCTGGTGGTGCCGGTGGTGCGTTATGCCAATAAACTTTCCATGGCCCAGATTGAGGCGGAAATTAAACGTCTGGCGCAACGCGCCCGCGAAGGCAAAATTACGCTTGATGAGCTTGGCGGCGGCACGTTTACCATCACCAACGGCGGCGTATTCGGGTCGCTATTATCCACGCCGATTCTCAATCCGCCGCAGAGCGCCATTCTGGGTCTGCACAAAATTGAAAAGCGTGCGGTTGTGATCAATGATCAAATTGTCATCCGCCCCATGATGTATGTGGCACTTTCCTATGATCATCGCCTCATTGATGGCCAGCAGGCGGTAAGTTTTCTGGTACACGTAAAAGAATCGCTGGAAGACCCCACCCGGTTGCTGCTGGAAATCTGATGGAGCATAAGCTGTTGCCAGCCGGCCGGATAGCGCATGCTTTTACGCCGTAATTTGAAATGTAATTTCCCCAATCACGCCAACGGGCGATACACTATGGCTCACGCGCTCGTAGCTCAATTGGATAGAGCATCCGCCTTCTAAGCGGACGGTTGTGGGTTCGATTCCCGCCGAGCGCATTTTTGCCAAAGGCAAAAATAGAGCAGGAGTTCGGAGAGAGTAGATAGTAGAGCACATTCGGCTGGCGCATAAGAGCGGCTGCCGCCGAGACACGAGGATCCTCCTGCGGTCGACTCTCAACACTCTACTTTCACATTTTTTCGCCCGCTGGCGGAAAAATAGAGCAGGAGTTCCGAGACGGTAGAGAGTAAAGCACATTCGCAGGTTACTGTCACGTCCCCTGTAACCTACGTAGCCCCGTCGCAATCCCGGCCATTACCGGGACAGGCTCCTACCGCGTTTCCCAGCAGGCGGCCAGATGCGTAGGATCGTCACCTTTTATTTCCATGGGCGGCATTTCTCGCCTGCAGCGTTCCACGGCGATGGGGCAGCGCGGGTGAAACGGGCATCCCGAAGGTGGATTAGCCGGGCTGGGCACTTCGCCCTGCAGCACCATACGATGTTCCTTCCGCTCCACTTCCGGCTTGGGGACAGCCGACAGCAGAGCCTGCGTATAAGGATGCTTCGGAGAGCGCGTGAGATTACGGGCAGCGGCGGTTTCAACAATTCTGCCCAGGTACATCACCGCAATGCGATCGGAAAAATGTTCCACCACCGCCAAATTATGAGCAATGAACAGATACGACAATCCCAATTCACTTTGCAGATCACTTAACAAATTAAGTACCTGAGCCTGAATGGAAACATCCAATGCCGATACCGGCTCATCACAGACAATCAGCCGGGGGTTTAACGCCAGCGCCCGGGCAATGCCGATGCGCTGGCGTTGACCTCCGGAAAATTCATGCGGATAGCGGTTGATAACGTCGCCGGAAAAGCCCACCTTTTGCAGAATCGCCTGCACGCGTGCGGGAATTTCCGGCTTCGGTGCCAGGCGATGCACCAACAGCGGCTCACCGATCATCGCACCCACGGTCATGCGCGGATTCAACGAACCAACGGGGTCCTGAAAAATGACCTGAATATGCCGCCGCAAGGCCCGCAGCTCTGCGGGCCTCGCGGCGTAAATATCTGTGCCTTCAAAATATACCTGCCCGGAAATTGCTGCGGTTCCGTGCGGTATTAAGCGAAGAATGGCGCGACCGGCGGTGGTTTTTCCGCAGCCGGATTCACCGACCAGACCCAAAGTTTCCCGTGGTTTTATCGCCAGCGAAATATCATGGACCGCTTGGATTCGTCCATTGACGCTTTGCAGTAAGCCGCTACGGATGGGAAACGCCACGGACAAATTTTTAACATCCAGCAGAACGCTGTCGGCAGCGGCCTTACCCAGGCGTTGGGTTGATACTGTCTGTAATTCCATGCGGCACTCCAAAACAAGCCGGCCAGCGGAGGTTAGCGGCGAATCGTTTTATGCAACGGGTTCCGGCGACTTTTTTGATCGGCGAAACGCCAGCGACGGTTCCGTTCCCGGCGCACCATCAAAACCGGCTGCGGAAAATGTCGCGACCCAATGTCCGGGCAATACTTCATTGAGCGGCGGCATGCCTTGTTTGCAACGATCCCGTGCCCGGTCCTGACACTGCGTACAGCGCGGCTCAAAGCGACAACCCTGCGGCCAATCCAGTGGACTGGGAACCATACCGGGAATCGCGGGCAGGCGCTGGTGCTCCTGGTTCAAACGCGGCACACAGGCTAACAGCCCGCGCGTATAGGGATGCAGGGGGTTGGTGAACAGATCATGAACCGTAGCGAATTCAACAATTTTTCCGGCATACATAATTGCGACAATATCCGCATTTTCCGCCACAATTCCCAGATCATGCGTGATCAGCAACACCGCCATGTTTGTGGCGGCTCGCACTTCACCCAGCAATTCCAGTATTTGAGCTTGAATCGTGACGTCCAATGCGGTCGTGGGTTCATCGGCAATTAGAAGCGACGGATTGCACGCCAGGGCCATAGCTATCATCACGCGCTGTTTCATACCGCCGGACATCTGATGCGGATAATCCCGCAGCCGTCGGCCCGCGTCCGCCACGCCCACGCGCTGCAGTGCAGTTTCAGCAATGCCATACGCCTGGGAATTGGAAACTTTCTGATGCAACTGAATGGCTTCGACAATCTGAAAGCCAATGGTAAATACCGGGTTGAGGCTGGTCATGGGTTCCTGAAAAATCATCGCGATTTTTCCGCCACGCACGCGCCGCATCTGGGCTTCGGTGATGGATAACACATCGCGGTTCCCCAAAATAATCTGACCGCCAACAATGCGACCCGGCTCCGTAACCAGTCGCATCACTGACAGCGCGGTGACACTTTTTCCGCAACCACTTTCACCCACCAGGGCCAGCGTTTGCCCCGGATAAATGGAAAAGGAAATCCCATCTACCGCGTTGAATATGCCCGCGGGGGTATTAAATCGCGTGATCAGGTTGCGGACGGTCAACAGCGGTTCAGCCGCAGTGGCAGAATCTTGTATCATGGCATTTACCTCCGTCCCATCGTGGTGGGATCAATGGCGTCGCGCAGGGATTCGGCAAAAAGATTAAACGCCAGAACAGTAATGAATATCAGCATTCCCGGCCCCAATGCCTGCCACCACCGAAATATGGTTGCCGGATTACCGGCGGAATTAAGCATGGACCCCCATGAAGCCGTCGGGGGCTGCACGCCCACTCCCAGATAACTTAAAGAGGCTTCAATGGTCACAGCACCGGCCAGGCCAAAACCAGCGGAGACCAGCACGGGTGTAACGCCGTTGGGCAGCATGTGTTTGAAAAGCACCCTCCACAGCGGCATACCGGTTCCTTGCGCTGCCAGCACATAATCCAAGTTACGAATGCGGAAAAATTCCGCCCGCAGCAGCCGCGCATATCCGGTCCAACTGGTAACGCCGATAATGACCATGATATCGAGAATATGCCGCCCATAAACGGCGACAAAAGTCAGGATCAGAAAAAAGGTGGGTATGGATTCAACCATTTCCACCAGTCTCATCAGGATAATATCAAATATTCCACCGAAATAGCCCGTCAGCGCGCCCACCACAATTCCCATGGCCAAGGCAATAATCTGGCTGACAAATCCTACCCCCATGGCAATGCGCGCACCCCAGAGCAAGCGGGAAAGTTCATCGCGCCCGTCGCCATCCGTGCCCAGCCAATGCCGGCGGGATGGAAGTTGATTGATCAATCCTTTGCTCAACGGCTCCATTTCCGCAAAACCCCAGCGCACCGGCGGAAACACGGCATGGGTAATCACGCCGTGCCGGGCCAGACTGCGATAATTGGTCGCATCCAGCCGATTAGAGTGCAGCGCGGCAATCAATGAGCCGGCGAGAATGGTAATACCTGTGATCACAACTGCTCCGATGCGGCGGCGCATCAGGCGTTGCGGTCCAGAAAGTCGCCGTGACCTGCTCATAATAACGCCCTGCGCCGCCAGGGCACCCGCCACAAGCAGTAAAATCAAATCCACGCTGCTAAGGTCGCGAAACAGGGGATATTCGCGTATGGCGGCATGACCGGCGACGGCCGGGACTACGCAGGTGTAAGGTTGTCCGTTGGCAATCAGCGGCACCAACAGCGCAATGATCACCAGCACCGCCAGATACGCCGCGCATAGCCGCACCAGCAGCGGACGAAACAGGCGTGCCGCCACCCAGCCCCAATACGGTCGCGGTGCGGGCAGCACCGGCTGGTTCATCGGCGAAAGTGTCAGATCAGTCATAGATCACCCGCGGGTCAGCCAGATGATAACATATATCCACAGCAAGATAACATAGCAGCGTCAACACCGACCCCACCAGGGCCAGATCCTGAATCACCGGCAGATCACGCGACAGCGTTGATGTATACGCCAGGCGACCCATGCCGTTGATGGAAAAAATCTGCTCGATAATAACCGACCCGCCCAGCAAGCCCGGCAGCGACATTCCAGTGAGCGTGATAAGATTCAAAAGACTGTTCCGGAAGACGTGCCTTACCAGCACGGTGGACTCCGGCAGGCCCTTGGCCCGGGCGGTCCGCACATAATCCTGCTGCAGATTTTCCAGTATTGATCCGCGAATCTGTTTACTTAAAAAGGCGAATCCGCCGTAAACCGAACAGACAATCGGCAGAACAATATGATAAAGATAATCGGCGATGTAACGGAAAAATGTCATGTTTCCCGTATTGGTGGAATGAAGTCCTGCTGACGGAAACCAGTTGAAATATTGTGGATTGGCAAAAAACCCCAACAGCGTTGATCCCAACCAGATCACCGGCAGCGAATACAGCGCCAGAGAAAAAAAGCCATATCCCTTATCAATAAATCGCCCCTGGTTCAGCGCCGTTATCAGCCCCCCGGGAAGGGATACCAGATAAATGACTGCCATGGCGATGGCATTGATGGTCAGTGTCACGGGCAGCCGTTGTTCAATGAGCGTCAGGACCGGTTCCTGATATACAAGGGATGTGCCGAGATGTCCTTCACAGGTGCTTTTAAGCCAGAGAAAATATTGCATGGCCAGATTGATCGGGTGACCGTTTTTATCCACCAGATGCAGCCGGCGCTCCATGATCTGCTGTTCCTGCTTCTGGGCCTGCCGGGATTGCATAATCCCCCCGGAAACCTGCCCCCCGGAAGTGGTCAGGCCCGGGGCAAACCGCACCACCGCAAAAAGCATGAACGTCATACCCAGCAGCGTGGGAATCATCAGCAGCAGCCGGCGGATAATATAGGTTGTCATGCCTGAATTCCATCTTGTTGCGACAACCGCGTCACCACGGCTGCGGGCCACTTACTGATACTTCTGAAGTTTGGCGGGCACAAACCAGTTTGCTTCCAGCGGCCCATACTTGCCCACCGGGGCGGTATTATGAAAGCGCTGATTGATAAACATCAGCGCTTCCGACGTAAACAAAAACATATAGGGCTGCTGGCGGTAAACAATGGCCTGAAATTTATGCCATATCGCCATGCGCTTGGCCGTATTCATTTCACGGCGACCCTGGGAAATGAGCTTATCCGCCTGCGCATTGTCAAAGTCTCCGGCGTTACTACCCTTGTCCGCGTAACTGGCGGAATCCCAAATCTGATAGGGATCATTTTCAATGCCGCCGCTCCATCCCAGAAAGTACGAAGAGAACTGGCGGTTATCAATTTTTTCAATCATCACGGAAAATTCCAGCGGCTGCACGCTCATATCAATGCCGGCTTTAGCAAATTGCTGTTTCATATAAACACAGATGTTCTGGATCAGCGGTTCGCGCGAGGGCAACAGGATCTGAAACTTAAAGGGCTTGCCGTTCCGCTGCAGGATGCCGTCCGTTCCCATTTTCCAGCCGGCCCGCTGCAAAAGCGCCCTGGCCTTTGCCGGGTCATAGGAAATCGGTTTAACCTTGGGATTATTCTGCGGGGAAAGCGGATTAAAGGGACCGGTCATCGGCTGGGCCAGACCGTGCAAAAAAGTTTTGATAATGGCGTTGCGATCCACCAGCATACACAGGGCGGTGCGGGTGAGGCGATCCTTAAATTCCGGCTTTTTGAGATTCCAGCAAACAAACATATAACCCGCCGCAGGCGTCAGAAATTTGTAGCAGTGATGGCTTTTGGCAAATCCCGGTTGCTTGGTGTATTTAATCCACTGGGAAGGCTCCGGGGGATCGGTATCCAATTGCCCGGCAAGAAATGCCTGCAGGGCGGCCTGGGGATTCTGGATAAACCGATAAATAATACGGTTGAATGTCGGCAAGGGCCCCCAGTAACGCGGATTACGCACCAGCACAATTTCACCGCTGGTCCATTTATCAAACAGGTATGGGCCGCTGCCTACCAGCAAGCGACCGCGTTTGTTGAACTCACCGGCCTTTTTAAATTGATACACGCTTTCCGGCAGGATGCTCAAGCCTCCCACCACTTCCAGCGACTTAAAATACGGATGTTTAAAGGTAAAGATAACGGTACGTTGGCCCACGGCGCGGCAGGATTTTACATCATTAAAGTAAACCCGTTGAGGCGCATCATCCACGCCGGGGTTCATCATGGTGTTGTAGCTGAACAGCACATCCTGCGCGGTAACGGGATGCCCATTGCTGAAACACGCCCGCCGGCGAATTTTGAACGTGATCTTCAGGCCGTTGGGGGAAATGCGGTAACTTCGGGCCAACCACGGCTCCCATTTGAGTGTGATTGGATCACGCGAAAGCAGCGATTCCTGGACCCAGCCTTGCACGACCGAGGCACCCTCATCACGTGACACAAATGGTGTCAGCGTGTGCGGATTTTCACCAAGATTCTCCACCAGCCAATCGCCACGGGCGTAATCGGGACGGGAATATGGATTGTGCGGCAGCATCGGTGGATTGGGATAGCAGACATAATGGGTGCCGTCCGGGAGGGTTTCACGAATATCTTTTTGCGACGCGGTCGTGCCCCGCACCTTGCCGGATTGCAACTTCAGGCCGTGACGGAGAATTTGCTGCAGGATCTGTGTTTGGTCCAACTGCTGCTGATTAAGGGTTTTTATTTGGCCGGATAATGCAATGACCTGTTTATTGACATAATTGAATTGCGCCATCGCCATGACGGCCGCGCCAATGATCAGCAGCAATAGAACAGTGAAAATGAAATCTTTGAGCGTAAAGCGATTATCCATTGATTCACCTGTTTGCACAGCGCCGGCCGGAACGGGCCGATCGCAACATTTATACGCCGTGAATTCTATCGCGTTCGCACGTCCAATGCATCGCGCAGGGCGTCACCGAGAAAATTTAAGCATAACAGCGCCAGCGTCAAGCCGACACAGGGCCAGGTAATCAGCCACCATTGCGTATGGATCGGATTGATCGCCTCCACGCCCGAAGCCGCAAGATTTCCCCATGTCGGCACCGGTGGCTGGACACCTAACCCCAGAAAACTCAAAAATGATTCTGCCAGAATCGCATTGGGAACGGTCAACGCGGCATAGACCGCGACCGAACCGATAAGATTGGGCAGGATGTGCCGCAGCAGAATGCGCGATGGTTTGGCACCGGTAGCGCGTGCCGCTTCCACAAACGGTTGATTGACCAGGCTCATGGTCTGGCTGCGAATCACACGGGCCATGGTCAGCCAGCTTACGCCGCCGATGCCCACCAGGAGCACCACAATTCCCGCCAGGCCTTGGGCGTGCGGCAATCCGGTAGCATTGAAAAAATGGGCTATTCGATCTACCAGCGCCACCCGCAGCAGAATGACCAGTAGAATGTAAGGTAAACCATACAGCACATCCACGCCGCGCATCAGCAGCGCATCAAGCCGCCCGCCCGCATATCCGGATACCAGACCCACACTTAATCCGATTCCCACCGCAACCAGCGCCGAAAATATCCCGATCAGCAGTGAAATGGCCCCACCCAGCAAGAAGCGTGAAAGCAAATCCCGCCCCAAGGCATCCGTACCCATCCAATGTTGCCACGACGGCGGCGCCAGCGCCTCCCGGAGATCCTGGTGATTAAATGTATGCAGCGTCCAAGGCAATGATCCGTAACAGGCCAGCACAAAAAAGCACATGCCGATAAGTCCCGCAACCGCCAGGCGATTGGCCAGGAAGCGGTCCAGTGCCAGGCGCAATGGCGAACGCGGCCGAGCGATGATGCGATGACGGATGGGTAATTCAATGCTGCTCATACGCGCCGCACGCTGATGAAAATATTACCCGATCAGCAGTTAGCGCTGATCGATGGGCACATAATGGCGATTCACCGGGCCGGTATAGATCTGCCGGGGCCGGGCAATTTTGGATGCCGGATCGTCATGCTGTTCCTTCCAATGGGCAATCCATCCCGGCAGCCGTCCGATGGCAAAAAGCACCGTGAACATATCCGTTGGAATGCCCATGGCCCGCATGATCATCCCGCTGTAGAAATCAACATTCGGATACAACTTCCGTGCGACAAAATAATCATCCTTCAGCGCCAACTCTTCAAGCTTGCGGGCAATGTCCAGAAGCGGATCTTTGACATCCAGTTTTTTCAGCACGCGCTCACAAACGCTTTGCAGCATTTTGGCGCGCGGGTCATAGTTCTTATACACCCGATGGCCGAACCCCATCAGGCGGATATTGTTGTCCTTCTTTTTGGATAACTCAATATATTTTTCCGCAGTCATGCCGCCGGCATGGATTTTCTCAAGCATATCCAGTACTTCCGCATTGGCTCCGCCATGCAGCGGTCCCCATAAGGCGCACACCCCGGCAGCGCAGCTGGCGAACAGATTCGCCTTGCTGCTGCCTACCATACGCACGGTACTGGTGGAGCAATTTTGTTCATGATCCGCATGGAGAATAAAAATTAAATTCAACGCATCTTCAATTTCCGGATCGGCCACGTGCTGTTGGTACGGCATGGAGAACATCATATGCAGGAAGTTGGCGCAATAGCGCAATTTTGGATCCGCATAAATGTAGGGCAGCCCGTTAACGCGTCGATATGTAAAGGCCGCAATGGTCCTGATCTTACTGATCAGCCGGGCCGCCGCCTCTTCCAGCAGCACTTCATCATCCAGTGAATAAAGTTCCGGATGAAAACATCCCAGGGTGTTAATCATGGCAGAGGTAATCGCCATCGGCGGTGCCGTAATGGGAAACCCTTCAAATGTATGCTTCATCGCTTCATGCAGGTGCGCATTGGCGGTCAGTCGGCCGCGGAAGCGCGCTAATTCCGGCTCCGTAGGCAGGCGGCCGAAAATCAGCAGCCACGCAACTTCAATAAAATTGGGATGACCGGCAAATTCCTCGATGGGAATGCCGCGATACCGCAAAATGCCCTTGTCCCCGTCTATATAAGTTATGGCGCTTTGACAGGAGCCGGTGTTGCCGTAGCCGGGATCCAGGGTGATCAGTCCCGTATCGGACCGAAGGCGACTGATGTCAATTCCACGCTCATTTTCGGTTCCGGTGATCACAGGGTACGGGTAGGTTTTTCCATCCAGGGAAAGTTGAATTGAATCTGCCATGCGAAGTCCTTTTACTTCATCGTATCACTCCTGCCTGCCGGGAATATTACACAATTTTTTCTCATTTGGCGAATGGCCGGCGGTTTTTCATTTTCCGGTGACCCGGCCCCTATTTCCAACGCCCGCCGGCCGTGTTGCACTATTGCCATGCTATGAGCAACCCCGGAAACAAGCCCGGCCATTACTCGGAAAGGCTCCTGGCGATTCAAGCGGAGACGGAGGCGGGATCAGCGGCGGACTTCTCCGGCGTGGCCGCGTGGACGATCAAAACCGAACACGTGCTTAGTACCGCCACAGAGCTTTGATTGCTGCCCAGGATATGCTGTCGCAATCGCCATAAAGGCGACATGCCCAGAATCATCAGATCATAATCGCGGGAGCGCTCGCTGACCGCGGAAACGGCCGTATCGGTTTCAATGATGGTCATGCGAATTTGATGGCCGCCATCGGTTCCGGGCAAAAATCGATCCACAAGCTCCTTGACCCCCAGGGGTTCCGCGTTATTGGGGCGTTTGGGTTTCACAACATGCAGGATGGTGATTTCCACATCCATATTTTTACTGATTCTCTGCGCTGCCAGCATGGCACCGGCATCCTGCGACTCTCCGAGATAGGGCACCAGAACCCGGCGAATGGTGGTCAGGCGTTTGTTGATGAGAATGGCCACATTCTTGCTGCTGTGTTTAAGCACATAGTCTACCACGCCGCCCAGGGCGGAGGGATTCACGATTCCCTGGTGCGCTCCCAGCACGGTCCAATCGACCTGTTGATGTTCAATAACTTTGCAAATATCCCGTGCAATGCGCAGGCTGGGCGGGGAAAGGGTTGTGAGTTCAAAATTCAGAACTTTCGCTTCGGCGCTCGCCATGGTGATAGGATCAAAATCGTCGGCGATCGCCGGATCCCCGGCGATGGATGATTCTGCGGGCTGCCGCAGTAAAAGTGCTGTAACACGCCCGGTTTCGCCTCCTAATAGTGCGTGCGATACGCGTATCAAGCCTCTCACGGTACCGGTTTGTGAAAGGGATGCCAGGATATGAATCTTTGGGGCTTCATTTTTTTGACTTTCAACCACGGTCGGGCCGGCCAACATGCGGCGGCCCATCGGCAGGCTGGCCACACGCAGTAAAATGGAGGCTATCGTGGTAATAGCCAGAAATGCCAGCACCAGCACCGTTAACGTTCTTGAACTGATCGCCCCCATTTGCCAGGCCAGACTCAGCACCACGAGTTCCACCACGCCGTGGGTATTCATCAGCAGTCCGGTTAACCCTGCGGCGCTCCAGCTTGATCCGGTGAGTTTAGCGGTGACACTGCTGAAAAAGAATTTCGCCAACATGAGAACCGCGATCAGATATCCCCAGTCTTTCCACACGGCCGGCGTATGCAGTTGTGTGATATTGGTATGCATACCGATGGTGGCAAAAAATATCGGAAGCAGCAGCAGCAACGTGATATCTTCGAGCTTGCTGGAAATATGCCGCACAAACTTTTCATTTGATGGAAACACCAGCCCCAGCATAAAGGCCCCGAATATGCCGTTGATGCCCAACGCCGTGGTCACCAGACTGCTGGCCAGCAGAAGAAAAAATGTCAGCGCCAGCACGTCCCGGGTAATATGGCCGCGGAGTTCAAAATGCGACTGAAAACGCCAGAGAAAGCGGCGTACAAAAAACATCATCACAACGATATAGGCCCCGGCGAGAACTGCGGTTTTTATGCCCAATCCCACAGAGGATAATATATTGCCGCTGCCGGAAAGTTGCACTTTCGCCAGATCATATACAACGGCCAGCAGGCACCATCCGGATACATCCAGCACGGCACCGGCGGTGATAACAAATGCCCCGACCTCGCTGTCTTTCAAATTGTGCTCATTGATGATCCGGGCTAAAACCGGAAACGCCGTCATCCCCATCGCCAGGGCCGCCATCAAGATAAAGGCCGCCGGAGATTTTACATGCCCCACCAGAGCCGGGTGCTTAAGCATCAGCCACGCAATAAGCAATCCTGCGGCAAAAGGCCCCAGTAGGCTGACTAAACCGGTGGCAACAACACTGGCGCCTTTGCCCCGCACGCGGCTCAAGTCCAGTTCCAGGCCCACGATAAACATAAAAAACATGACGCCCAGTTGGGCAAGCAGTTCCAGAAAGGGCATTCCTTTAGCCGGAAACAGCCAATGAAAATAGGCTCCGTGCGCCAGCAGCCCCAGGGCGGACGGCCCAATAATCAGGCCGCCAATCATTTCTCCAATAACCTCCGGCTGCCCCAAAAGCCGCAGCAGCGCCCCGCAAAAACGTGCCGCCAGCAAGATCACAGCAATTTGCATAATTAGATGTTCAATGGTCATGCGGTACCTAAACTCCAAAATTTCCCACACCCTACAGTACCATGCCCTTGCGATGGGGGCGAATGACGCGGCGAACGACACGGGCGAACGTGCGAGCCTGTCAGAGGGAAGTTGTTTTGTGATACACTTACTGCCCGGCTCGGATAGTGTTGCGCAATAAGGAATGCACATCATGTTGACAAGACGGCAATGGAATCAGCGCGCTGCTTTCGCGGCGGCTGGTCTGATAGACGGCGTTCAGGCGGCCCAAACCGCCGAGGCGATGATTCTGCCCCGCGGCTACAAACTTGCCTGGGAAGATAACTTCAACCGCGACGGTCGCCCCGATCCGAAAAATTGGGGCTTTGAGCATGGTTTTGTTCGCAATCATGAGGCCCAATGGTATCAGGAGCAGAACGCCTATTGCCGGGATGGATTTCTTTTTATTGAAGCGCGGCGGCAGCAGGTGCGTAATCCCCATTACCGCGCGGGCAGTCCCCATTGGCAAACTCGGCGTCCGTTGGCGCACTACACGTCCGCGAGTTTGACCACCGCCGGTCGGCATTCATGGAAATATGGCGTTTTTACCATGCGTGGAAAAATTGATACCCGCGCCGGTATGTGGCCGGCCTGGTGGATGCTGGGTAATCACAAGCCGTGGCCCGCCTGCGGGGAGATCGACATCATGGAATATTACGCCGGTCATGTGAACGCCAATGTCGGCTGGCAAAGTCCCAACGGGTCTTGTCGTTGGAGAAGCATTTTTACGCCGCTGCAGAAATTTCATAATCCGGATTGGTCCCGGCAGTTTCACCTCTGGGCGATGCACTGGGAGCCGGAATTTATCCGCCTGTATCTTGACGGACATCTGCTCAACCACGTTGATCTGCGGCAAACCACGGAAGCGCGGTATGACAATTTTAATCCATTTCATCAGAAGGCCTACATGATTTTAAATCTGGCCATCGGCGGAACACAGGGCGGCAATCCGGACCACACCCCTTTTCCCGGCTTATTTGAAGTGGATTATGTGCGGGTGTTTCAGCGCGGGGGCTAATGCGCTATAATACTCGATTCGGGCCGTGATGTGCCTGGATTAGGAACGTATTGAACCATGAAACAGATTCGTGTTGCCATCATCGGCGCGACGGGTTACACCTCCCTGGAAACCATCCGCTGGTTGCTTAAGCACCCGGTGGCCAAAATTACTTATCTTGCCAGCCGGCAGCAGGAACAGCCGATCAGTGAATTATTCCCGGAACTTCTGGGCCGCATTCAGTTGCCCATTGCACCATTTGACGTGGCGGCCATTCAGGCTGCTGCGGATGTGGCGTTTTTGTGTTTACCGCATGTCGCGGCCATGCAGCACGTTCCATCGCTGCTGGACGCGAGCCTGAAGGTCATTGATTTATCAGCGGATTATCGCCTTAAAGATGCTGCCATTTACGAAAAGTGGTACAAGCACGCCCACACGGATGCAAAAAATCTGACGGCTGCGGTTTATGGCTTGCCGGAGTATTTTTCCGCAGAAATTAAGGCGGCTTCATTCGTCAGTAATCCGGGATGTTATCCTACTGCGGCTGTCCTGGGTATTGCTCCGCTGCTGCAGGCCGGCCTGGTAGAGCCTACGGATATTATTATAAACGCCGCGTCGGGAATTTCCGGCGCAGGCCGCACGCCTTCGCAATCGCATCATTTTCCGGAGCGCAACGAAACCTTTGAACCCTATAGTATTGCATCGCATCGGCACGCACCGGAAATTCAACAGACGCTGGAAACCATTTCCGGCAACCCTGTACACATGCTGTTTGTGCCGCACCTGATTCCCATGGATCGGGGCATTCTGGAAACCATCTATCTGAAAGCCCGAGCCGGGGTAAATCTCGATGATGCGCTGGCTGCGTATGATCGTGCTTACCGTGGCAAACCGTTCGTGCGGATGCGTTTGCATAATTTGCCGGGCACAAAATATGTTGCCAATACCAATTTCGCGGATATCTCCGTGAAACTATACAATGGTCGTTTCGTGGTCGTTAGTGCCATTGACAACATGGTCAAAGGCGCTGCCGGACAGGCCATTGAAAATATGAACCTGATGTTTGGAATAGATGAAACCGCCGGACTGCTTTAACGCTGGCGTTGTCGCAACCCGGCGATTATTCGGACAGCCTCCGATGCGGATAACCCCTACCAGGAGTACACGATGATATTTTCCGCGGCGTTATGCCGCCACGCGGGTGTAAGCCTTGCCGTTCTATTGGCGGCGGCGGCAACGGGAATTTGCCGTGCCGGCGATACGCAATATCTGGCCCAGGACGCCTGGGCACCCGGAGAAAACGTGCAATCTCTGAATACAGGATTTATTGAAAATAAATCCTGGGTACGTAATGATTCTTCGCCCGCGCAGATCAGCATGCTGAATTTTTCCGGCCGATTACGCCTTGCGGACACGGGACGCTACAGCCCCACGGTAGCCTATGATTCAACCTATATCGGTCTGGGCACCAGCACGGCACTGTTGCCGCGGCAACTCAATGACGAGTCGGTATCCGTAGGAACCCCCATCGGACAATTTGGCCACTGGGGGGTGGGCGTGGCGCTTGGCGCGGGGTATGCGGGCAACAGCCCGTTTAATGATGCCAGCGCCATTTACGGCATGGCACGTGTCACTGTGCAGCGTAAGTTGTCGAAAACTACCGAGTTGGACTTGGCTTTGGATTACAGCGGCAATCGGCAGTTCATGCCCGATGTTCCCTTGCCTTCGGTGGAAGTGCAGCACCATCAGAAGGGCCTGGAGTATGCCTTTGGTTTTCCTTACGAATCCATAAACTGGAACGTCCTGCCCCGGTTGTGGCTCAAAATAAATTACTTCCCCATTGACACCGGCACGGCGGAGGCGGATTACACGATCCTGCATGGGCTGGCGGCCTACACAGAATTCGAGAGCGACTCCTGGGCGTTTCATGTCAGTAGTTATCAATCAAATCAGCGCTTGTTTTTCACGCAGTGTCGCGTTCAGGCGGGCCTTAAACTCTTTACGCTGCATCGGCATGTGAATGTTAATTTGGGTGCCGGGTACGCCTTTAATCAGGCCTTCAGCCAGGGCTTTGATGCGCGGGACGAACAGGCGGTAGCCCAAATTGCCAACGCCGCGTATGTCATGCTTAGTCTTAATGCGGCATTCTAAGCCGCATGCAATCCATCGCCTCCATGCTTTGGAAATAACAACACAATCGTAAAACATCCGCCGACGGAGGATTCAACGATCACCCTGCCGCCGATTTGCCGCATGACATTCTGCACAATGGATAATCCTAATCCGCTGTGCCGCCCGTGATCCGTGCGGGAATCATCGCCGCGCCAAAACCGTTCAAATATCTGCTGCGCCTGCTGCACGGAAATCGCGCTGCCCGTGTTAGCCACTGTTAATATCACCGCATCGGCGGCGTTTTCCAGCCCCACGCGAATCGTGCCCCCGTTATTGACATAACTGACCGCATTGTCCAGTACATTGCGGACCACCAGCAGCACCAACTCCGGAGGGGCCTTTACCACGGCCGGAGAAACACCACGATCATCCAACGTCACCGCCCGCGAAATAATGCTTTCCTTACAGCCCTGCAAGTGCTGCTGGATCATCTGGTCCAGCGGGCAGTTTTCCGACACTTGCGCCCAAGCCCCCGCTTCCAACCGGGCCAGAGTCAGCAGGTTTTCCACCATCTCCTGCATCTGGATGCTGATATCCAGAGATTGGCGTAACGTCCGCTGATACTCGTCGCTGCTGCGCAATCGCGTTAAAGCCAGTTCCGCGCCGGTGCGCAGACCAGCCAGAGGCGTGCGCAGCTCATGGGCCATATCCGCGGTAAGTGCTTTTTCCCGGATGACCGCCTCTTCCACGCGCTCCAGCAACTTATTAAGACGATCCACAATGGGAATCAGTTCGCGCGGAACATGGTGCGTGCTGATGCGATCCTTCAGGCGCGTGGCACCAACCCCTGCGATTTGCTCGGCAATGGTATCCACCGGGCGAAATCCCCGGTTTACAAGCCATGCAATGAGAGCCGCCGAAATCAACGTGGCCAGCGAGCAGGAAATCGTCAGTGACCAGGCAATGCTGGAAAGGGCATCGTCCAGATCATCCGTGGGGCGGGCCACCGCGAGAATATAATCTTGTCCCGCATGTTCCGCTTCTGCCGCTTCGGTCGAACGGTTGTTATGAGCATGGCCGGCGTGAGGATGGCCATCATGGTGATGATCGTGGTCATGTTCATCACTGTTTCCCTCGCGAAAGCGGATGGCCAGTTCTCTACCATCATGATCATTCGGCAAATCAACACCCGCAAACCTGACGGCATGGCGTGCGGGCGTGAGGAATTTCAAATTGCGTTTGCCCAGCGCGGGCGGATGAAGCACCGATTTCCCACGCGGCGTCCAAATCTGAAAATAGCGCGGCACGCCATGGGCATGACCATCCGTGACGGGCGTAAAGTCGGAACTGATATGGAATCCGCGGTGGGGGTCCCAATCCAGTGTGGCCACCAGCAGGGTGGCGCGGGCGGTAAGGGAGGCGTTGAACTGGGATTCCAGTGAATGTTGCAGGGTCAGATACAAACTCCCACCCAGCACCGCGAGCATCAGGGCGATGGCCGCGCCACACGTGAGCATGAGTTGTAATCGGATAGATCGCATCACTCCCCCGGCCCCAGCATATAGCCCTGTCCGCGCCGCGTGTGAATCAGGCGGTCCGGCGAATCGGCGTCAATTTTCTTTCGCAGCAGACTTACAAATACATCCACCACATTGCTTTCCGGCGGTGCCTCATCACAATGCACATGCTCCCATATTTCACTGCGTGAGACAATTTCCCCCTGTCGCATGGCCAGATATTCCAGTATGGCATATTCCCGGGCGCTTAATTCAATTTCCACCCCGGCCCGAAAAACCCGCCGGGCGTTGAGGTCTATCGCCAGGGTTCCGATGGTCAGGCGTGATGACGCAACGTTATAGCGCCGCCGCGTCAACGCTCGAACCCGGGCCAGCATTTCCTCCAGCGCAAACGGCTTGGTGAGGTAATCATCGGCTCCCGCGTCCAGCCCTTTTACCCGGTCATCAACAGTATCCCGCGCCGTCAGAACCAGCACCGCAGGCCGGGCTTTCATGCTTCCCATGGCCTTGAGCACCTGAAAGCCATCCACGCCCGGCATCATCAGGTCCAGAATAACCACATCAACATGGCCGCTCTGCAGATGCCATAACGCCAACCGCCCGTCGCCGGCTTCGTTAACCACATACGTCTGTTCGCGCAGAGCCTGCGCGATGGACTCCCGTAGCGTCTTAAAATCTTCAACTACCAATACCCGCATGAACGCACCTGCCAATTCCATCCGAGACGCCGGCCCTGCGGGGCCTGAACCGGAAAAACAGTATATAGGATGAAGCAGGCCAACCTCCAAAACCGATGTTCCCTCGCCCACATAGCCGCCGGCTCTGCCGGTGGTGGCACTTGAGAGCGTAGCCCACACCGGGAATTATTTGGCTGCGGCACCCGAAATTAAAAACAGCAGGACCATCTCATAGCGCCACGAGCCGGCCCTGCTCAGGGAGGAGGATGCTTTTATCTCCGACGGTCAGTGGTTGTCGCCGTGATCGCCATGATCGTGATCTCCGTGGTCGCCATCACCGTGGCCATGATCTCCGTGATCCCCTTTCTTGAGTTTTATTTTCAGCAACGTGCCGTCGGGCAGCACTTTGAGTTTGTACGCGTGTTCGCCGATTTTTACTTTTGCTTTGTAAAACGCACTTCCGGCATCGGAATAATGTTCCTCAATATCGGAAACCTTGCCGCTGCCCATTTCCTGTTTGACGGTTGCTGCAACGGCTGCGGGGAGTTGGGCCATCGTGAGATCCATGTCGCTTAAGT
>JAKBCC010000194.1 GCA_021808105.1 Planctomycetota bacterium | reverse complement strand
CCCGGCCATTACTCGGACAGGCTCCTACCGTATAGATGATATGCCAGCGGGGTCAAAATTGAAAGCGAGAATTTATTCGCACAAACGGCACTGGCTTGATTATGTACCGCGTTGGCCTTATATCTTCGCGTGCAAACAGCGTTATAACGTGTAAATAGGCTGGAGTTAATATGATGCGTATCGCAGTCAAAATATATGTTCTATTATTCACAGCAGCGACAATAGCGATTGGAAACACTGGCTTTGCCGGCCCCATGGCCACCAGACCTCC
Organism: Planctomycetota bacterium; assembly: GCA_021808105.1. GTDB lineage: Bacteria > Planctomycetota > Phycisphaerae > WQYP01 > WQYP01 > JAMDCX01. Next base: position 4,806 of record JAKBCC010000194.1, on the reverse strand, counting down.
CAGTCCGATTCGCCACCCCAAGCCCGCCCGAACCGTGGCTCATTTGCCTAATTCCGACCCCAACGGCATTTCCGTCGTGCACGCCCAAATGACGATTGATAAAAAGGTCCTGCACTATACGGTTACCACCGGCTACATGCCCATGAAAACCAACGGTAAAGTGCAGGCCAGGATTTTCTTTATCGCTTATACCAAAGACCCTGAACCCAAAATCAGCAAAACCGCCCAACGCAATAAGCGACCGATTACATTTTTATTCAACGGCGGCCCGGGTGCGGCATCCGTATGGCTGAACCTCGGCTGTGCCGGCCCCGTGCGCGTGGAGCTTACGCCCAGGGGCAATGTCACGCCCCCGCCCTACAAGCTGGTGGCCAATCACCAGACCTGGCTGGACGCGTCTGATCTGGTATTTGTAGATCCCGTGGGCACCGGGTTCAGCCGGCCGGCCCCGGGAGTGTCGGGACAAAAGTTTTATGGCGTGCAACAGGATATTGCCTCCGTGGCGTCTTTTATCCGGCTGTATACCACCGAGTATCAACGCTGGGGTTCGCCTAAATTCCTGGCCGGGGAAAGCTACGGTACCACCCGCGCCTGCGGATTGGCGGATTATCTTTCCCAGCATGACGGCATGACGCTTAACGGTGTTATTCTTATTTCCTGTGCGTTGAATTTCCAGATTCTCGAACCCAACTTTGGTAATGACACGCCCTATCCGCTGTTCCTTCCGTCTTATACCGCCGCGGCGTGGTATCACCATAAGCTGGCACCGGATTTGGAAAAGCATTTTCATCGCACGTTGCAACAGGCGGAACACTGGGCCATTACCGATTACATTTCAGCCCTGGCGCAAGGCAGTAACCTTACGACGACCCAGCGTAATAGCATCGCTACCGCGCTGGCACGCTATACCGGCTTATCCAAACGGGAATGCTTGCTTGCGGATTTGCGCATCGGGCCCGGACTTTTTGAACAATCCTTGCTGCGCGATCAACGGAAAGTCATTGGCCGCATGGATACGCGATTGACCGGGTATAACCCGAATCCCACCGGCGGCACAGCTTCTTACGACCCGGCGATGACTGGATTTATTGCGCCGTTTACCAGCGCTTTTGATCAGTATGTAAGACAAGATTTGAAATACCGAAATAATCTTCCCTATAAAACACTCTCCGATGATGTCTACCCCTGGCACTTTGGCGGCGGAGGCATGGGCTTTCTATATGTGACGGATAATCTGCAGCGTGCCATGATCCGTAACCCCTTTATGAAAGTGCTGGTATGCAGCGGATATTTTGATTTAGCCACACCTTTTTTTGGAACCATTTACACCATGGATCATCTGGATTTGAGCCGCCAACTGCAGGACAACATTCATGAAGTATTTTTCCGCGGCGGCCACATGGTCTACCACCCGGCCCCCATGCGAAAGAAATTGGCGCAGGAAGTCCGCAGCTTTATCGCAACGTCGGAAAAATAATCCCCCCGTGCAACAAACCGCGGCTTCCGCCGATATACGCGGATAAACACCAGGCCTCTACGCCTCAAGACTTCCGGGCACATGATTCACATCGCTGATAAATATTTGTCCGGCGCAATCAGAACTAAATGTTCCACCAATGCCATAACTACCTTAACCCCGTCCCATCGGTATCCGCGCAATCCGCGTCATCCGCGGTTCAACCCCAAATTAATCTGCCCCGTATCTGCGTAATCCGCGGTTCAATCTCGCCCAGTTGAAAAAAAGCCCGCGCGGCGCGGTGGCGAAAAAAATTGCGGAATTTATTCCGATAACAACGATATAGGAATTATTCGGACGTGGAGGGAAAATCCCCCGGCAAAAATCTCATGGCCAATACGTTTGCCTCCGATAAAGGAATGGTAGCCTGCGCCGTAAAACGCTCTGCGCCGGGCGGAGATGTCGCGCAGGCTGGTAGAACAATTGCCGCGGATCGCGGACAACGCTTAAAGAAGGTTGGTGACTTCATGGCTTTAAAAGGTGAAAGAAAAGCTTCACTGGAACGTCTGCAATCACTGGCGGATAAATCCTCATCCGTGAAGCTTATCCAGAACAAGGTTTTCGCGCGGGACCCGGAATACACTTCCAGCGTGGCCCATGGTATGGAAAACACCGCCCGCGGCCTGCCTTATCACTTGTTTTTGCCTGCGGAAACATCTCTTTCTCCGGAAGATGTATTTCCGAATCTGCGCTGGGGAGGCCGGGCGATTATGGTTTCCCCCAACGGGGTGCTGGTCAATGAAATTGCCCAGCGCTTCGGCCGCTGGGAGGGCTTTATCCTGGAAGGTGCGGTGCAGAGTGTCCGCACGCCGATCCTCGGTATGTCCATCCCCGGCATGGGCAAGCCGGTGCATTATCTTACCGCCCGCAAAGTGCAACTGTTAAAGCCCGGTGAATCCACCGAACGCTTCACCTACCACGTGCATCTGGCACGCAAAGATATGGAGCAGGAGAAATATGTAGTTGTCAAACAAGTTCCAACCGTGGATCGGGTGGTGTCACGTCTGCGTTCCAAATTCCCCGACGCTTCACTGGATGACATTCGCCGCCGGGCTATGAAATTTACTGAAAAAATATTCCCGGTTTTCCTCACGCGCGAGGCCGCGATGCTCAAAATTCTGCAGCGCGATTTGCCCAAGCCGTTCTGTGACCGCGTGCCGCGCTGCCTGGGTGTGGAACATGATTCCAAAGGCTTTGTCCGCACGCTTTACATGAACTGGATGCGCAACGGCGGCGAAGGGCTTTCGCAAATTGATTTCGCCAAGCAATCCTGTGAGCTTCTGGCGGTGCTGCATGAAAAAATCGGGGTGATCCATCTGGATCTGCGGTTGGATAATTTTGTCATTACCGAAAACGGCGTTGGATTTATCGACTTTGGATCTGCGGTGCGGGTGGGTGAAACATTTTCCGATAATTCCCTGCTGCACACGCTTTTTGAAGAGATGATGAAAACCTCCCAGATTCAACGCATGCTGTATCACATGAGCGAAAATGGTCTGGTCACCTCGGACGTTTTACGCGGCGGGCTGCACAAAGTGGATAAAGCGGTGGACTTATTTTATCTGGCTGTGCAGATGAATAAACCGCACTCCAATCCGGATTTCAAGGGACTTATTCGCTTTGATCCCAAGAGTCTGGAGGCGCGGCACCTCAAGCGGCTGACTGATGAAATTCTCCGCCCGCCTGATGAAAATAAAATCAAATATCGCACGGCTCGCGATATTCTCGGCGGACTTGAGCGCGTGACCGAGGAAGTCGCTGCGGGCCGCGAACCCGAACCGCTGCCGGCTTCCGCACACGAAACCACGGATCAGAGCGTTGAAGAGCGTCCCCGCCACGCCCAGCAGCGCACCGTGCGTGCCGTGGGGTAATGCCGCCGGCCCCACCCGAACGTCAAACGCCCCGTAGCTCAATGCGGCAGCGTTGAGCTGAACGCGGGATTGCTGTCTGATGACACAACGCGCTTCGCGCCGTCGCGGTTGGTGCTGAATTACCGCCGCGATTTGAAAAATGTTTTCAGCAACTCCGCGCATTGTTCAGAAAGAACATCCGGCGTGATTTCCAGGCGATGGTTTAATCGCGGGTCATCGGTGATGCGAAAAAGCGTCGTTACCGCACCCGCTTTCGGGTCGCGGCAACCAAAAATCACGCGCCTGATCCGGGCATTGACCAAAGCGCCTGCGCACATGGGGCACGGTTCCAAAGTAACATACAAATCACAATCCGTAAGCTGCCAACGCTTTAACGCGGCACCCGCCTGCCGTAAAGCGATAATTTCCGCATGGGCGGTAGGGTCGCTGTCGATCTGCCGCTGGTTGCCGCCACTGCCCACAATATGCCGCTGACCATTAAGTTCCTGCACAATTAACGCACCGACTGGAATTTCCCCGCGTTCCGCCGCACTGGCGGCCAATGCGAGGGCCGCCTGCATAAACGCTTGATCTATTTCCGCCACGCTGTTTTCTGGTCGCTCCGGGGTGCTATGCATTGCCAAGGGAGGCAGCGCCGAGGAGTTGTCAATTTTATTTTCCATATTCAGACCGTTACAGACCGTTCCGCAGCATGGCCAGCAGGCGCTGCTGATATTCCAACATCGCCATGGGCCCATGCGGCTGCACCACCACCAGCACATCCAGCCCCGGCGGAAATTCATGCTGCGCCAGCCGCCACGCCTCGCGCACCCGTCGGCGAATCGTATTGCGTTCCACCGCTGACCCGCACTTTTTCGCTATCGAAATAGCCACGCGTGCCGGCCCGGAATCCGCCCGGCGCACAATACACGCCATCAGCGGCTTGTTCCGCCGCCGCTGACCAGTTTTATAAACCGTGTCAATAAGTTTTTTCCCGGAAAGCCGATGCGCCTTTAGAAACCGCAGCGAATTCGCACCGCCGCCAGCCAAAGGCGGCGGTTGCGGCGAAACAAAATCATCCCTAGCTGCATTCATCCCACTACTTTACCCCCCCGCCCCGATGATGCAACGGAACGCGTATTCGCGGGCAGCTCTCAAGGGGGCCAAGAGGCGAAGGAATCCGTTGGACCGCAGGCAGTTCGCCTGCATCGCAAACACAACAAAAGGGGGCAAGACGTCTGCGGTACGCGTACTGCTCTTGCCTTCGCAACCGACTTCCACTGATGGTCGACAGCAGTTTAATAATGCACGCGGTAAACACCTCAAGAGCCTCCCCGATCCGTTACACTCCCCAACCGCGCAGGGCTGATGTTGCCGCTGCTTCTCTGACCGTATCCCGCAAGCCGGAGAGGCTCCGGAATGGGGATGGGAGGATGTTAG
>JAKBCC010000052.1 GCA_021808105.1 Planctomycetota bacterium | reverse complement strand
GGCTGTCGCCAACAGGGCGCGTCCGGCGTCCTGTAGAACAGCCATTGCGGCGAGACGATGCGGCGGTAATCCGCCAAATGCGGTGATCACAATATTGGCGTCGAGAAAAGTTTTGGCCGAATTAAAGGTGTCAGGTACCTTTAATTTGGGAATCACGCGGTTGGACTGCCGTCCGCGCGTTTCCGCGTGATTATCGCGCGTTTCCGCGTGTTTCGCACGGCGTAAAATGCTCCTCGTCCCCGCCCTTCCTGCTGCAAGTCCTTGGAATCACGCATTTTACGCAGGAGGCGAGAGGCCTGATCCTCACTGATCCGGCATAGCTCGGCGGTCTTGGCCCGCGTGATTCTCCCTTCGGTTTTCACCAAATTCAGGACCATCTGCTGTTGCTGGATGTGATCGAAGCCGCGCGAGCGCACATAAGCCGGGGTCTGACCGAGTCGCCGGTAGAGCGGTGCCGGCAGGTGGTAGACCCTTCCGTTTTTCTCGCCACGGCCCTCGACCATGCCTCGCTCATGGAGCCGCTCCAGAACTGCGCGGGCTTCCGTCGTGCCTTTCTGAATCAAGTTGCGGGCACGTGCCGTGTCGATCCGGCGCTCGAAGAACAACGTGTTGAGCACCAGCATTTCGTCCAAGCTTAACGATGCGCCCGCCTTATCCTGTTCGTACACGAACGCGGCAAATTGCAACGACGGCTCACCGCCCCGCAATACCACGCGTACGGCCGTCGGGTCGCTGCGGGCATAGTCGGGCGCGGCGCGTCCATATCGCAACTGCCCGGCGAAGATCTTGTCGATTCCGCGGCCGGTTTGCTCCACCAATCCGATTCGCCGCGATGCTTCGACCAAGCGGGGATTTCGCGGCTTGGGTTCGTGGACCAGCAGGTTGTCCAGCGTGACGCCCTCCGGCAGACCTCCCGGGCTGGTGATCAACAAATGGTCGGGCTGCCATTGAATGTAGATATCGTCCAGCCGGGTGTAATCCCGGTGCAGTACGGCATTGTTTACGGCCTCACGGAAGCCGTCGGGAGAATAATCCGGCACTGGCAACCGGAACATGCTCACGAGCACCTCTCGTTCTTCGTTACGGGCGGAGAAGCGTGCATCCACCTCCGCGAGAAGACGAATCAGTGGAATAGTGAAAATGTCGTTGACCTTGACGTTGCCTTGAGCGTCGAGCACCTGGAAATGGAGCTTGTGCGTCGGCAGAAGGGATTGGATGGCCGGCTCCCGGCCCAGCAAGAGCAGCCCGGCGATATTGGGCGCAATGCTTCCATCCGTGCGGGTCTCCACCAGTCGCAAGGCCTTGGCCAGCTCACCGTTCGGCAGTCGGAGCAACGCCTGATCCCCGTGAAGTCGGGCGATCGTTTGGCGCAGACGCTCGAACTCAAGGGGATCGAGACTGTCCATTGTGGCGTTTTCAACAACCTGCGCCGAGAAGTCAAGCAGCCCCATATCGGTGCGGCGGGATCGCTGGTCGCGCGGATAATACGGCACGGTTTGGGGCTTGCCGTCACCGCCGATTGTCCGTCGGACGGACTTACCGGATGCCGTAGCGCACGGCTCGGGATAGGTGTCCACCTCGACCGCGATCACCCGTTCATGCAGATGGCGCACCACGCTGATTCGTGTGTTCACATTGGGAACCGTGTTGTTGAAGATCGCCGCCTGCAACTTGTTTGGATCGGTGTTGTGGCCATGGCGCGGCCGCGCGCCGGTAACTGTGCCGTCATCTTCCACTCCAAGGAGCAATGTCCCGCCCCTGGTGTTGGCCATCGCCACGACTTCCTCATAAATCACAGAGTCGTTCTGTGGCTGCCGGTCGGATTTGAACTCCACCGTCAGCGATTCGCCGGCCCGAATCAGAGCTTGTAGTTGCTTGTCGTTCATGCAGTCAGAACTCCAATGCTTTTTTCTCTGCCCAGATACCCTCGATCTGATGCCTTTGGAGATACTATCAAAGTTGCGGACAGCATAAAAGAGGCGGCATCGCCTGAATGTAGCTGTTTAATGTTTCTTTTTTTCAGTCAATATGGCACCATCAGTACGATTATGATCAAAAAGAGGAAAATGCCAACTGCTTCTGATTGCGGAACCTGGTCAAAATCATTGCCTCACCCCTTGGAATTCCGGCCTAAGCCTTGGGCACGGAATCTAATGAGCGACTGGCGGAACACTTGCAGCACGGTCGCATCGACAATCCAATTGAATCTATCTTTTCGAGGGTACTTACACCGTAACATAAAATGAATTCAAAAAAAGATGCGACCAGATTCAGGTGAACCGTAACAGGTGACGATATTTCCAGATTCGGGGTATGGTTTCCCGGAATCACGCGAAAACGCGCGGACGCAACCTAAACCGCGTGATTATCGCGCGTTTCCGCGTGTTTCGCACGACGTAAAATGCTCCACGTCCCCGCCCTTCCTGCTGCAAGTCCTTGGAATCACGCATTTTACGCAGGAGGCGACAGGCCTGATCCTCACTGATCCGGCATAACTCGGCGGTCTTGGCCCGCGTGATTACCGCGCGTTTCCGCGCGTTTCGCGGGGCATGAAATGCTCGGCGATTCCGCCTTCCGGCTCGGGACGACCGCCTTGAAGGATGATCTCCTCCAGAAAATTGGGGAACTAATGTTTGTCTCCGGCCAGAAACTCATTAAAACGCGGGAATCGCAGCGCCAGGCCGAGCGTGAGGCGTTATTTAAGCACAAGATGCGGTAGGTCAGCGCCGCGAAGCCTTGATCGCCGGGATCGAGGCAAAACTGACACAAAAAACAAACTCCACAACCGCGGTTAATTTTGGATGGAGGCTGGTATGGCGGATTCCGGAACAGAAAACTCCGCTACCGGCCCCTGCCGGGAATGCCCATATTTAGGCCGCCTACACGGATCGCTCGGGCCGTGGCAGGCGCGCGGTAAAGGCGAGACGCTCGTGGACCGCCGACGTACCGCTCATCGGCAAAAAAGTAATCACCTACACCGTGAAGTATTCGTGGTAAACCGGATCGGGCGAATTGGGCTGCGGGCCGATCAAACGACTCGCCTCCGTCGCCGGCGGGGCGACTTGCGCCTCTCCTCCCTCACGAAGCCGGGCAATAACTCCGCATGGGCGGCCGGCAACTTCCTTAAACGCGCCGCGCCACGGCCCGCCGAAGCGGACATTTTAACTTTGGCTTGACAAATTATCGGAAAGCGCTTGCGAATATTCTTATCAGCCAATAGGATACGACTATCAAAAGTAAGCTTGCATGGCTGTGATAATTTTCAGGTTGCCGCACGAAGTTCCAGAGATTTTGTGATGGGAATTCAAACGCTCTTGCCGGATGCACCCAACCGCGAATTGCGGCCTGCGGCGGTGGATCGTCCGCCGCGCGGCGTAGCGCCTTGGGCACGCAGAGTCGATTTCGCACGATATATTCTTTCCGGTGCCCCCGCTTGGCGGCACGTAACGCAAACCCTTCCGATTGCCGAGCTTTGCCGGGCCGCCCTGATGGGCCTTTATGGATCACTATTTCTCCAACCTGATGGCAGCCGGGGCCGGTCAGCCATGTTCGCCGGGAAGGATGAAACGGGCTCGCCGTTGGAGGGCCACAACCATGCCTACTACTTACCCACCGATGAAGATGGGGACGGTTTACTGGATCACCTCACGGTGTATGCCGCTGGCGAATTCGACGCTGCGCACCAGGCGGCGCTGGGTGGTTTGAGCTTTCTGCGCCTGCCTGATGGGGAAAGTAATCTGAATCTGGAACTTGCCGGTATCGGTCAGGCCAATGAAATCGGCTGTGGGCCGCTGGCCATGGCAGACCGCTGGGAATCGGTTACGCCGTATGTGGCGACGCGATTTGCCAAAGTCCGTGGCGCCCAGGCGGGATCGCGGGTGGAATTTTTACTGTCGGATTTGACGATTCAGTTAGCAAAATTCTGCCAGCGGCACAACGAGCCAAAAGTTGTGACCATAGAACCGCTTCTGCGGGACGGAATATTTTGCCATCCGCAATCAGGCGGTGCCCCGGCAGGTAAATTCACGCGGTCGCGCGTGCGGCGCGCGGATAACGGCGGCACGCGTTACTGCGGCTATTTCTCGGTGCGCTTCGCCGGCCCGGTGCGCGGGCCGCTGGCGCTGGGGCATAACGCGCATTACGGGCTGGGGCTGTTCTTGCCGGTTGGGGCGGGAAAGGGAGGATCAGGATTATGATCTTCGTCGGTGCCATATCCGGGATCCAAGATTACCTGCTCGATATCCCACATACGGGAGGTGGGCAGGCCCGTATTCTCAGGGCGCGATCGGCAAAAATACAACTCATCGCGGAGTGCGCGGCTCTGCGCATCTGCGCCGCAGGCGGGGTAGCGCGGGATAACCTCATTTTCTGCGCGGCGGGTAAGTTTGCGGCGGTTCTGGATGAGGGATCTAGCGACCATACCGCAAAGATTGTTATGGAAATTGAGGATTGGCTGTTGCGGTGCACGGGGGGAAGGTTGCGTTTCTCTGCGGGCGAATCCTGCGCGGGGTCCCTGCGGGAGCAATATGAACATGCAATGAAGAAGCTGCACAGGGCCAAGTTTAACGCATTTACGGGCGCGACTGCCAAAGGCGGGTCTTGGTGCGAAAGAAGGCTGTGCATTCCGAATGCAATCCCGATGGACAGAGCCGTGGAGATGGACCGAGAATTCGGCCGCTCCCCAGCAACCAAGCGTTGGCTATACATCGTGGGCGGCGGCGTAAAACCCCCAGGAGCAATTACAGACATTCTTGGATTGTCGCTTTCCAGCGGCGATGGATCTGTCCCAAATCCTCCGAAGGGAACGGTCGCGTTGAGCAAGCTGGCTGGTGGCGGTGCGGAGTCGCAGCCATATATTCCAGGCATTGGAACAATCCCGGCCCCACTGGCGCATATCCCGCAAACCGCAGATGGGGTGCCAATCGAGTTCCGGGAGTTGGCGGGCGAATCAAAGGGAGCCGCGATGCTTGGAGTCTTAAAGGCCGACGTCGACGGCCTTGGCCTCGCGATAAGAAAAAAGATGTCGGGCGCCGTGGACTTGGATCCCGTCCGCGAACTCAGCAGACGCCTTCACACCTTCTTCACCGACGGCCTGCGAACGGAATTGCAGAAACCGGAATGGCGTTGGGTATATTGTGTATTTTCCGGCGGTGATGACATGTTCCTTGCCGGCCCATGGTCAATGTTGCTCGACTTCAGCGAGCACTTCGCGAAACTCCTCTCAAAACATTTTGCGGAAGATTCACTGACCCTCAGTGCCGGCTTGGCGATTGGAAAGCCGACGCGGCCGGTGCGCACGCTCGCACACGAGGCCGAAGAGGCGTTGATTACGGCAAAAACCCAACCTGCCATTGGGTATGACAAGCCGAAATCACAACTCGCCGCGATGGGCGGATTATGGAAATGGAAGGATCACTCAGACACGGTGGGAGCGGCGAAAAACTTGGTGCTTTGGATTGAACAAAAACAAATTTCGCCCACATCCGTCCGCAAAATATACGAGATGCTGTCGCCGCAGGTTGGCAGCGCAGGTGCCCCAGGCAGACCCACGTCCGGGGGTGTGGCTGCGGCGCGTTTAGCCTACCATATCGCCAGAAACATCAGGCGGGATAGAGATGATGAAAATGGAGGCGCGAGAAGATGGGCCGATTCCCTGCTTGATGCGATCTGTTCTGGTTCCAGCGACCGCCGACCCGGATTCGATAATATTTTACCCCAATTGCGGTACGCGATGCTCGCTACGCGCGACGGGGAAAGCGAGGATAGCTATGCCGTATGATCGAGGACCAAATGCAGGTGGCCGCCCGCATGGCGGCCATGGACAAGCGCGCGGGAATTACGGAAGAGACCGCCCGGAACCGCCCGGAATGGCCGAAATTTGGCCGCACTATCTTAAAGACGGGTATTTCGCGCCAAGCGATTCCCTGAACCCCGATTATGTCAGCCGCGAGAAGATCGCTCTCATCGTCAATGGGCTGCAACAACAATTGACCACCGGCCAACTGCGACGTTTTTTCGGCCACTGCCGCCATATCGAGACCCGGCTCAAGGCGATGAATGAATCGTGGGCGAATGTACGTCCAGATTTCTTGAAAATTGATGTCGCCGCAGAGGACGCGCGCGGAAAACAGCCGCCGAAGATTCCAAACATATTTTATGAGTTTTTGAAGCTTAACGTGGCGGCGGTGAGGAACGAAAAAGATTTCTTACGCGGCTTTATTCCGCATTTCGAGGCCCTCGTCGGGTTTAGCGCAGGAAAACTGAAAGAAAGGAACTGAACTATGATTCTTAAAGACCTTTGTATTATTTCCGGGGAACTTGAACTGCTCAGCGGGACGCGGGTCGGTGGAAGCGACGACATGCTTCAGATCGGGGGTACCGATCTTACGGTGATCCGGGACCCAGCTACGGGGCGGCCCTATATTCCAGGTTCGTCGTTGAAGGGACGAATGAGATCGTGCCTCGAGCAGACACTTGGCAAAGCAAGCAACAGCGGCTCCGAGCCATGTAACTGCGGCGGTTTGGAGTGTCCGGTATGCCGACTTTTCGGCCCGCATAGGAATACAAAACACGCGTTGGGGCCTACGCGTGTCGTCGTGCACGACGCCATGTTGCCTGAAGGCGCCTCGTTTGCTTTTGAGAACAAGACCGAAAGCACTAACAACCGCAACACGGGTACAGCGCTGCATCCTCGTACCGTTGAACGCGTCGCCACCGGAGCTAAGTTTAATTTCAGATTGGGCGTCAAATGTTTCGATTCTGATGACAACTTTGTATACAAGGACAAAGACGGTCGCGAAATAACAGGCAAAAATGCGCTCGTGGAGGTAGTGTACCATGCCATGGATTTGCTGGAAACGTCCGGCATCGGCGCAGGAACCGGAAAAGGATACGGACAGGTGCGAATTATCGGCGACGCGATGACGTGGGGTGGATTGTCACGGCATCGCACTACTTTTCAGGGACAATGACGTGAAAACACTGGCGCTAAAGATTCTTCCAAAGTCTCCGTGGCGGTCCCCGTGGCAATCAGACACGGTTTCCGGAAGTATTTGCTGGGCGTACTCTTACCTCTGCGGGCCGGAGTCACTTGTCACGGACATCATACGGCCCTTCCAAGCAGGAAATCCTCCATTTGTGCTCTCAGACGCTTTTCCCGGTGATTTTCTCCCGATTCCGGTTTGGGTGCGCCTCGATCCCACGATAACCGGCGACCATAAAATTCTTAAGCGGTCCCGGTGGATGCGGCGTGAAAGCTTCCTCCGCTGCTGTGCAGGGGAATCGCCCCGGCCGGAAGATTTGTTCTCCGATCCCTCTCAAGCCACCACAAGGCTGCATAATTCGCTGGGCAGGGATCAGGGAGGCGCTCTGGACGAGGGCGGACTCTTCGAGTCACATGAGACGTGGCCCAAGGAGGGCGCAGGCTGTCTTTATATCTACGCACGTGTGCACGACGATTTCGCGGACGTGTTTGTGGAGACCTTCCAGATATTGGGAACACTCGGGTTCGGAGCTGACGCAGGCACCGGCCGTGGACAGTTCGAGGTTGTGGCAGAGCCTGCCAATGGCGTGCTGCCCCACGCGCCCTCTGATTGTAATGGATTCATCTGCCTCTCCACCTTTCAGCCGTCCGAGAGAGACCCGACTGCCGGGCTTTGGGAAACGACCGTCAAACAGGGACGGCTGGGGCCGGGACTGGGCTTGGACAATCAGGAGACACTCAAGTTCCCAGCGCTGTTCCTGAAGCCCGGCGCGTGCTTTTTATCGAAACAAGCGCCGGAGTTCGTCGGCCGGGCCATCCCCGCAGAGCAAATCTTGCCGGAGGCGGTCGTCACAAAGCTCCGCTCCGGCGGCCTTGACCCTATTCACCCGGCCTTCGGATTGGTTGTTGCCGCCCGAATCCCACCCGAAATATTTTCTTTTCCGGAGGCAGCAACGGGTGGCGAAGACATAACAGCCGGAGAGGACATATTGACATGCCAACACTTATGATTTCCACCTGCGGCACCAGCTTGCTGACGAATTATGCCAGGGGCGATGGTGTGCTGGCGGAAACCGTCAGGCAGTCGGCGAATACCACCAGTGCGGACGCAACGCCTCAAATTGAGCGAGCGATCACGGAAGCACTGCAACAATGCCGCGTTAAACTTTCGACAAGCGCAGTGAAAGATGTTCGTAGCGCCAGTGCGGAGTTGAACGGCTTATTGGGGTTCTATAACGATCAGTTGGCCGGGGCGAATAAGGATCAGCATATCCTGCTGCACACAGATACGCTCCAGGGTGAGCGCGTCGCGAAAGCCCTGCAGGGCTATCTTCATGGCAAAAAATTGACCGCTTCTACAAAATTATTTTCGGATCTGCGTACCGATACGCTGGAGAACTTCCAGCACGGCCTGACGGGCGTTATCAAATGGTGCCACGAGACGCTGCCGGGCTATCGCGAAAAAGGATATAAGGTCGTTTTTAATCTTACCGGCGGATTCAAAAGCATTCAGGGTTGGATGCAGACGCTGGGAATGTTCTACGCCGACGAAATTATCTACATCTTTGAATCGGGGAAGGAACTGCTGCGCATTCCGCGCATTCCCGTGGCGCTCGACAAAGCCGTAGTCGAGGAAATTCAAAACAATCTGCCTTTCTTCCGCCGGTTGGCGATAAAACTTCCATGCAAGACCGCCGATATTCCCGGGGACATCTCAGGGGCCTTCCTGTACAAGCCCGGCGACAAGATTGAGCTTTCAGCCTGGGGGAGGCTGATGTGGGGCCCAGCTAGGGCAACCCTATACCGGGAAAAAGTCCATACTTCGCCGGACATCCGGATCGTTTACAGCCGGCGATTTCGCGATGCATGCAGCACGCTCACCGCCGAGGATCAACGCTGGAACGTCAACGAGCGAATAGATGACCTGGCACTTTACCTCGCCAGCGGGCGCACGAACAATCCCAAAAGGCTCGACTACAAGAAGCTTCAGGGGCGCGGACGGGGAAACAGCACGCACGAGATCGACGCGTGGCCGCAAAGCCCCGCGTGGCGCATATTTCTGCACGAGGATGGTGACAAGGTGGTTCTCGATGACCTCGCGGAAGGAATGCATTAGGGAAGGCCGCGCGACGGCCGGACGCTTCCCCGGCCTTTCTACGCGAGCCTTTTTCGGAGGATGAAAATGGATGCCGAAAATGACCCCGCGGGCACCAGAGTTGCCAAACAAACCCTGCTGATCTGCTCGCTTGGCGGTAGCCCCGAGCCGGTGATTGACGCAATCAAGGCCATCAAGCCTCAGGTTGTGGTGTTCGTATGTTCCGGGCAGTCACGGCCCGATCTTTCAGAAAGCAAGCCGAGATTTGCCGCACGGCCCCGCCAGGCGTCGCATGAAGCTTTGCAGCTGACCTGGGTGGAAGCGGAAATTGGATCCGCCAATGCGCACAACGTGGCGGTCGAACATCCCGAACGCATTGAAAAGTGCATCCAATCCATTCGCCAGAACATTGACGGGCGCGTCGCCGAGTGGTTAATCCGGGGCGACAACCATCAGATTATCGTGGACATCACCGGCGGCACGAAAGCGATGTCCGCGGCGCTGGCCCTGTGTGCGCGGCCGTGGAACTGCCGATTTTATTATACGGGCGGCACACAGCGCGATAAGGGCGGCTTGGGCGTGGTGCAGGATGGCAGCGAAGTGGCGTTTGAAACCGGCAATCCATGGGACGCTCTGGGGTACCAGGCCATGGAAGAATTTCGCCTGTTTTTTAATCGGGGCCAGTTTGAAGCGGCCCGGCTTATCGCGGAAGAAGCGAAGAAGCGCGTTGATGAGCAATCCCTGAAAAGGCAGCACCAAGCGCTCGAAACATGTGCCCAGGCCTACGCGAAATGGGAAGCTTTTGACCATAAAGCCGCCCTGACCAGCCTGAAGGATGTTACGGGCAAGTGCGCCAACGACATGGCCGCATGTGGGACGGGATTTTGGGATCAAAATATCAAGCTGGTGATAGCGCAAAATATCGGGCAATTAGAGAAACTTGCCGAGGCTGCCGGCACGCCCAGCATTGCGTTTGTCCTCGATCTGCTGGCCAATGCGAAGCGGCGCGGAGTTGAGGGGCGGTTTGATGATGCCGTAGCACGGCTATACCGCTGCACTGAAGCAATCGCCCAGTATCAACTGAAGTCAGCACACCAAATTGATTCAGGAGCGGCGACATTGGCCCAATTGCCCGAAGCGCTGCGGAATCAATGGCAGGGCCGCGCTGATGCAGAAGGAAAGTTAAAACTGGCATTGCAGGATGATTACGCGCTCTTGCAGGCGCTTTATGATCCGCTGGGCCAACTGTTTACAGAACTGAAAATGGATGGTATGGAATCCCCACTGGCGGCCCGTAACAGCTCAATTTTAGCACATGGATTTGCACCCGTTTCAGGGAGTGGGTTCAGAGGGCTGTTGGGAAAAGTGGAGCAGCTGGCGGCCAGGATGGGCGCGAGCGTCCCCGCGCCGGAGTTTCCCAAAATGGGGAAAGCGAAAGTGAGCCGGCCGGTTGGCACCGCCGGCATTGGCCGTTAAAATGTATTCGGTGATGGTCTTTGACAAGTGAATCGCGAGTGCGACGGCGGTGCAGGGGGATGCCGGGAGCACTCGCGGAAGTATAAGCCATGGAAAGGAAAAGATTTATGAACAGCCCGAACGGGCATAACAACCGCGCGAGCCAATGTTTAGGCGTCACGCTCGCAAACGTCGCCCTAAAGCCTTGTAAAGCCAACGGTTGCATCGCCCGGTCTTTCCGCGGCTCATGAGCCGCGGCCCCATTGAAGCAGATATGCAACTGCCAATCCGTGGGGCATTCCTGGTCTTTCCGCGGCTCATGAGCCGCGGCCCCATTGAAGCTGGTCGTATTGGTCGATGAGCTAGATCCCATTAGTCTTTCCGCGGCTCATGAGCCGCGGCCCCATTGAAGCCAGAGAACTCGGCGTTTCGCATTGCGCGGACGGTGCGGCTTTCCGCGGCTCATGAGCCGCGGCCCCATTGAAGCTTTCCATTGCCTCCCATTCGATCACGTCGGCATTACTTTCCGCGGCTCATGAGCCGCGGCCCCATTGAAGCTTCACGGCTATTTCATCCGTCCCCAGCAGACCGGAGCTTTCCGCGGCTCATGAGCCGCGGCCCCATTGAAGCGCTCCTGCTTTTATGAGTAGTTTCACGATTTCGAAGCTTTCCGCGGCTCATGAGCCGCGGCCCCATTGAAGCCAGATTAGAACCGTTTAATTCCGCCGGGCGGGGGCTTTCCGCGGCTCATGAGCCGCGGCCCCATTGAAGCAAAAAAAATCCGAGCCAACTTCCAGCGGCGATTCTGCTTTCCGCGGCTCATGAGCCGCGGCCCCATTGAAGTGTGTCACCGTCGTAGACGACGACAGCCCAGTCAGCTTTCCGCGGCTCATGAGCCGCGGCCCCATTGAAGTAACGACGTCTTCCTGGACCTCGGACTTTTTTGATAGGACTTTCCGCGGCTCATGAGCCGCGGCCCCATTGAACTATCAGCCCCGACGACAGCATCACTTCCCCGTCGCCTTTCCGCGGCTCATGAGCCGCGGCCCCATTGAAGCGCCACCATTTATCGTGATTTTTGCATTCCGTATCACTTTCCGCGGCTCATGAGCCGCGGCCCCATTGAAGCCTCCGTTGTAAGTACTTGTTGCGGCACCGCCTATCTTTCCGCGGCTCATGAGCCGCGGCCCCATTGAAGCTAGTAGGTTTTGGATTATTGTTCGCGTCACTTGGCTTTCCGCGGCTCATGAGCCGCGGCCCCATTGAAGCCTTGGAGCGGGAACAGATACTTGCCCAAACCAAACGCTTTCCGCGGCTCATGAGCCGCGGCCCCATTGAAGCTCCTTCGCGCGGTGGAGGCACACGCGGTTAAAATTCTTTCTGCGGCCATCGCTGCCAAGCAGCATCAATGGCCTGGTGTTGACGTATGAACAGCGCGCAGACGGTAAACGTAGGGTAATATGGTTGTCAGAGCCCCGGCTTGACCAAGCGGGAAAATAAGCGATAAGCACGGCAGTGTTGTCGGCGGAGGGAAATATCGGTAGAGTTTGTTTAGAAATGAAATCATTGCGGTGAATTGATGAATAAGATGATGTTGGGTTTTCTCGCGGCGCTGGGCCTGCTGGCGGCGGGCATGGGCCGCTGTGTACAGGCGGATTCGTTTGAATCTCTGGGCAAGCCCCCGCCGGGATGTATGTTTGAAAATCAACTCAAGCCGGGCATGACAGGGTACGGCCTGACGGTCATGCACGGAGCGGACATCCAGAAATTTCATGTCAAAATTATTGATGTGGTCAAAGATTTCGGCCCGGATATGAATGTTATCCTGGTGCGATGCTGGGGACTGGGCTTGCGCCACTCGGGTATTATTGAAGGCATGAGCGGATCACCGGTGTACATTGACGGCAAGCTCATTGGAGCGATCGCGTATGGCTGGCATTACTCCAAGGACCCCATCGGCGGTGTGCAGCCGATCCGGCAGATGCTGCATATTCCATTGCCCAATCCGCATAAGAAAATGGCCTGGCGGGGTGGATCAGGTTCAAGCACGTGGATGGAACAATCAGCGCAAACGCACAGGCTTCTGGGCTGGTCGGCGATGGTGCGGCATTTGTATGGCACCGGCGCGATGAAGCGAGGCTCGATGATGCGCGTGGCGACAAAAGCCGCTGTGAAGTTACAGCCGTTATCTTCGCCGCTGATGGTGGGCGGAGGATCAGGCAGCGTGATGCGTTATTTGCAGCATGCCTTCGGGGGCAGCGGAATGGTGCCGCTGGCGGCGGGTGCCGCAGGTAATGGAGGGAAAGGGCAATTAGGCGGATTGGCCATGACCCCGGCGGCGGCGATGACGTTACGGCCCGGTGCCGCGATAGCTGTTCCGCTGCTCAATGGCGATATGGATATGTCCGCGATAGGAACAGTTACGGATGTGGTCAAGGGGCATGTATATGCGTTTGGCCATCGGTTTTTTGCACAAGGCCGCTCAACCCTGCCGATTGCGGGCGCGTACATTTACACGATTCTTCCGGACGTGGAAGCATCGTTTAAACTTGGCGCAAGTTTTACCCGCCAGGGGCGGCTGATTATGGATCAGGCGACGGGAATTGTGGGGCAGTTAGGCAAAGTAGCTCCTTCAGCACCGGTCACGATGACCATTGAATATCATAATCCATCGTGGAAAAAGACATTTAACTACAATCTGTTTCTCGATCCGCGTACCAGCATGCAGTCATTGGGTGCGGCCCTGGTAGGGACCATGACCGCCAAACGTAAAGTAGTGACAAAAACCGGCAATTACACCGTCCACGTTACAGGCGACATCCGTTTTGCCGGCGCGCGGTTGCCGGTGGATGATTATTACACGACCGGCTATTTCAAGCCGGAGGACGTTTTGATGCCTGCGGCGCTGCTGATGAATAACCCCTTCAAAGATTTGAAATTGAAGGCTGTGAACCTGCATATATCCGCCCGACCGGTGGATCGGGCGGCGGTGATTACCTCGGCGGTGGTGCGACGGATGACGGTGGCACCCGGGGGCACGATCCATGTGCGTTTAACCCTTAAGCCGTTCCGCGGGCCGGAGCGTTATGTATATATGCACATACCTGTACCAGTCAACACCCCGGACGGCAGCTACACGCTGGTAGTGGGATCCTCCAATTCCGTTATTCAGCAGGAAATGACGTATTTCCCGCAGCGGTTTGCCCCCGATAGTCTGGATGATTTAATTAACGATATTAAACATCTTACCGGGTACAAAGATAACGCCGTATACGGACAACTGGTGTTGAATATGCACGGTGTGGATCAGCAGCGCAACGCCATGCCCAATCTTCCGTTAAGCCGGGTTGCCATCATGGCGGAAAATCCGCCGGCCAATGTGTATCCGCTGTTTAACTCGGTACAGGAAGTTGTTCCGGCGGGAGCCATTGTGGAGCAGGGCGGCCAGCAATTTACAATTAAGGTCAGCCGGCACGCCCATGAGCGTTTCGTAAAACTCAAGGCAACACCGGCTTTTCCGGATATGCCGGGAATGCCGGGGCCGATGGGGCCGCCGGCACAGTGATCGTGCAATAAATGGATTGCCGTGCCGTGCCGCGAGGGGACATGGCACAGTCAGTAAATTAAAATCAGCAGATAACTGGAGATTTCATGTTTCAGAATGCAAGGGTCGGTTTGAAAAAGCTTTTGGTTCCGGCGGCATTGGCGCTGCTGGCAGCGGTGCCACATGCCTGGGCAGTGCATCCGCAGAGCTGGAGATTCTCGGATGAAGCCGCTTATGCTTCCGGGCACTTTCATGGTGTCGTTGTCAATAATTACGGCGATCTGGCGTTAAGCAGGCACTTGAAAACCTTGCTGCCGAAGACGGGGTTTGATTTTATCAATGCCATTGCGGTATCTTCGCATGGAGATATCTGGTTTGGTACCAGCCCCAGGGGCCACGTGTACCGGATGGTCGGCGGCAAGCCGATGGTGATGTACACACCACCTGCGCAATCGGACCAGATTCTGTCGCTGGCATTTATGAAAGATGGAAAACTGCTCGTGGCGGCCTGCGGCAGCAAAGCGGAACTTGTGGAATTAACCCTGAACCCGGGCGGAAAAGTCACTGCCAAAACGCTATTTGAGAATCCGGCGGTTAAATATATCTGGTCGATTTTGCCGCTGCCGGACGGCTCTATTATTCTGGCCACCGGCCCCCATGGCGAAGTGTGGGAACTCCCGGCGGGCGGGAAGGCGAAGATATTATTGAAAACCGGCGTGCATAACGTAACCAGCCTGGCACGCGCAACGGACGCTTCCGTGTTAGCCGGGACGGACGGCCCGGGCCTGGTGATTCGGATCAATCCGAAAACCGGTAAATCTTATGTATTAATGTCCGCGAATCATGCGGAAATATCCACATTGGCGGTGGATGGTGCCGGCGATATTTTTGCTGCAACGGCGTCACCTCACCGGGCCAAGCTTGATGGAGGCGTCTTTACCCCGGTGCTGCATCCGAACGGTCGGCCCGTTTCGGTTGAAAGCGGTATCCAACTGCCCGGCAAAAACGGCAAGGCCGGAAAAAAGGCGCACGGTGCCGCCGTTGCGGCGGCGGGAAAGCCGGTGGCCGTACGCACACGAATTCCCGGACCATTTCCATCCGTGGATAGTGATGATTCAACATCTACTGCCCCAGCGGTAAAAAGCAATGTGGTTTATCAGATCAGCCCCAGCGGACGTGTTCGCGTATTACTGAATATTCCGGACATGGTGCTTTCGATGCTTTACGCCCAGCATCATCTGATACTGGGTCTTGGCGGCCACGGGCGACTATTGTCGTACGATCCCTTCACACAGACCGAGACCCTGCTGGAGCGGCTCAAGCAGTCAGATTTGCTTAGTCTTGCGGAAACCGGTGACCACCGATTGCTGATAGGCACGGCAAATCAGGGGCAGATTTATCAACTTACCTCCCAGACTCAACGCACCGGCAATTACATCAGCAAGGTGCTGGACGCCAAATTACCCAGCAATTGGGGCGCAGCGCATATTGTCGCCAAGATACCCGCCGGTGCGGCGGTGGATATTCAGACGCGCAGCGGCAACGTGCGGAATGTGAAGACATCCGCGAAATTCTGGAGCCGGTGGACATCCTCAATACCAGCCAACAGTTATCAGAAAATTTCCAGCCCGCCGGCGCGATTTTTGCAATTCCGCCTGGTGCTTAAACGCAGCGCGAAAGGGGCAACACCGGTTATTCGATCCACACGCATCAGCTACCAGCACATCAGCGTGCCGCCGGTGCTTAGCAGTGTGCAAACCCACTACCAGACCAAACCGGCTCATGCGGTGCTGGTGAAATGGAAGGCCAATGATCCGGACGGCGATACACTGCAATATACGGTGAAGTACCGGCAGGAGGGAATTCCCGTCTGGATACGCATCGCGAAGGATATTTCCGCCCATCATTATCTCTGGCAACTTGCAGGCATTCCGGATGGATATTATCGGGTGAAGGTTATTGCCTCGGATGCACCGGACAATACCCCGGCAGCCACCCAAAATGTGGCCAGAGAATCCCGCCGCCTTCTGGTGGATAATACGCCACCCGGAATTGCCCGCCTGAAATGGCGGCAGACGGCAGATGGCCGCATTGTGGTAACCGGCGTGGCGTCGGATAAGCTTTCGCCCATAACGGCGGTTGGCCTGCAGGTGGATTCTTCAAAGAACTGGCGTCCGGCGGCAGCTTCTGCTACTATCTTTGATTCTCCGCTGGAAGGGTTCCACGGTAGAACAGGTGTGCTGACCGGCGGACCGCATCGAATTGTGGTAAAAGCGGTTGATGCCGCCGGGAACGAGGCCTACGCATCGGTGCTGGTAACAGTACATTGATGCGTTAAATGTAATATTTTGGAGTTGAGTCGTGCATTATCCGCATAAAGTCAGCAATCGTAAGCGCGTGCGTAAAATTGGCTTCCGCGCCCGGATGAGAACCAAAAAAGGTCGGCAATTGATGAACCGCAAACGCCGCGTCGGTCGCAGTGTCAATGTGGTATGATCAGGCTCTATGAGCGATCAGCCCCCTACGCGCCGCCCCAACCGTCTGATTGATTCCCGCAGTCCGTATCTATTACAACATGCGTACAACCCTGTGGATTGGTATCCATGGGGCCTGGAAGCTTTGGCGTTGTCCCGCGCGCGGGATGTGCCCATATTTCTATCCATTGGCTATTCCGCCTGCCACTGGTGCCATGTCATGGAGCGGGAGGTTTTTGAAAATACGCAAATTGCCCGGTACATGAATGAGCATTTTGTGAATATCAAAGTTGATCGGGAGCAACGCCCCGATCTTGATGAACTGTATATGCTGGCCACACAAATTATCACCGGCTCCGGCGGCTGGCCCATGAGCGTGTGGCTTACGCCGGAACTCAAAGCTTTCTACGCCGGCACCTATTTTCCGCCGACAGATCAATATGGTCGCCCCGGCTTTCCGTCGGTACTTTCCGCCATCACCAAGGCCTGGCGTGATCAGCGGGGTCAGGTGCTGGAACAGGCGGAACACATTGCCGGCACCATTTCCCAACATCTGAACCGGGGCGGTAACGCCGATGCAGCCGTCGATGTTCCCGCCTGGATTGCCGGGGCCTTGGAAACGTGCAACAATCGCATGGACTTAACGTGGGGCGGCATGACCGGTGCCCCCAAATTTCCTCCGCACCAGACGTTACTTCTGTGGATTACTCTGCTGGAGCAGCAGGCAGGCGGCAAGCTGCACCCGGCAATTACAATTTCCGCCGAGCTTACCGAACAGATTCGATCCTGGCTGACACTTACACTGGACACTATGGCGGCAGGCGGGATTTATGATCAGATCGGGGGCGGATTTTCCCGCTACAGCACGGATGAACAGTGGCTGGTTCCGCATTTTGAAAAAATGCTGTATGACAACGCGCAGTTGGCGTTGGTTTACGCCCGCGCCGGCATGCTGTTGAAGCGGGATCATGATATACAGATCGCCCGTGAAACATTGGATTTCTGGCTGCGGGACATGACCGCTTCTGATGGGCTGTTTTATAGCAGTTTGGATGCGGATAGTGAAGGCGAAGAGGGGAAATTTTATGTCTGGGACTTTCAGGAAATACTCACCGCCATTCCCGATTCCAGCGACCGCCAATTGGCCGGCGAATATTGGGACTTTTCCCCGGAAGGGAATTGGGAAGGATGTAATATTGCGCGCGTCAAATTGGATATCACACAACTCGCGGCGCGGTCCGGGCAGGCACCGGACGTGGTGCAGGAACGGCTGGAGAAAATTCGATCTCACTTGTTGAAAATCCGATCCACACGGATTGCTCCGCATTGTGATGATAAAATTCTCACGGATTGGAATGGCCTGATGATTCAGGCATTGGCCGAAGTTGCGGTGCTGACGGATGAACCGCGCTATTATCAGGCGGCGGCACGGGCGGCCGCGGCCATATTGGCCATTCATCGAGATGCCGCTGGAAACAGGCTGCATGTGAGCCGCGACGGACAGGCGGAAATTCCGGCATTTCTCCAGGATGAGGCGTGCTTCGGTTTGGGAGTGTGGCATCTGGCAGTGGCGGCACGACATTTTGCCCCGCAGGATAGCGCTATCTGGATGGCGGCAGCCACGCGTGCCGGCGAAGTAATTTCCGCTGATTTTTTTCAACAGCAAAGCGGAAAGTTTTATATCTCCAGCGAGCGGCACGAGCAACTATTTCTCCGCGTGCCCGGCGGCAGTGATAACGCGGTGCCCTCAGCTGCGGCCATGGCGATGAACCTGCTGTTGAAAATAAATTCCGCGTCACCGAAGGCGGACTATCACACGTTGGTAGCACGGAGTCTGGCTGGAATGGCCCCGCTGATTGAGCAATATCCTCTGGCGTTTTCATCCCTTCTATCCACGGTTGTGGAACATCCTGAATATGTGCCAACGGTGCGAGGATGATGAAGCGGGTCGGGCGCTTGATGCACTTGGTAATTTCACAATACCAATGCGTTTGGAAACATTTAAGCAACTGTCTGGGACTGACCGATAAAATAGATCTGGCGGCGTGTACCAAACAGGATAAAACAATGGCCGAGAGGCAACTGGATCTATTTGCGTTTTTGAAGAAGCCACCCATTAAAAATAAGCTGCGGGAGGCGGTTACGCCGGCGGTGGATGAAAAAATTATCCCGCACGGCAAAGCGCGTGGCTACCGATCGCTGGCGGATGTGCCATTTCGTGAACGTCATCGATTTTACGACCAGCTGGTGCAGGAGATGAAATCTCAGTATGGCATTTCAATTCGCAAATGGCGTTCCAGCATGAGCGGCGTGGCGTATGAACTGCATTACAACAATGGCGATGTCCGGCGGATGATTTCGGCCCCGCGTCCGCGATCAGCGGTCAGTGCGTGTATTTTCATGCATGAGGTGGGACATCACGCGGTGGGATTCAAAAAATTTCGCCCACGCTGCCTGGAGGAATACCATGTCTGGCAATGGGCGTTCGAACAGATGCGTAAACGCGGTATTTCCGTGGATCGGCGGGTGGAGCGGCATTATCGACGCAGCATGTACCATTATGTCCGCCTGGCCAAAAAGCGGGGCCTGAAGGTTTTACCGCCGGTATTGGAGCAATTTCAGACCTGGCCCGGATAATTTACGCGCAGTGGATCACGCGATAAACGTCTTACTTTTTTTACCGCTTAAATAACTTTCCATCACGCATCCCGCGAGATTATCACCAGTGCAATAGAACGCAACCCCCCGGCAGAGGCGCGTGAGTTGATCGATAAACTCTACCCACTGCATGTCCCAGTAATCTTCAATAAGCGCAAAACTCGCCACGCGAATTCCCGAGCGGCTGCAGGTGAGGGCTTCACGCAGGGTCGCCACCGCCGTCTCGCGGCGCGGCGGATACAAGAGATGCAGCATATCACCCTCCACGTGCGCTGTGGGCTGCCCGTCGGTAATAATAAACATTTGCTTTTGTTCAGGGGATCGGGAACTAAGTATTCGTCTTCCCATCTGCATGCCCAATTGCAAATTGGTAAAGTGCTGATGCGTTTTTTGTGCCTGTGAAAGCGGAATATGAACGTCGATTTCATACTCATGGGTGGAGACAGGTTTAGGCATCAGCAGGGGAAGCCGCGATTCGGGAACTACGACGGCGGTGCTGTAAAATCCGACAATATCTACTGTATCCTGAGGAAAGCGCTGGCGCACCAGTGCGGTCAGAGCCATGGCCACTTTTTTCGCCGCCAGAAATCGGCCGTGTCGCATCATACTGCCGGACATATCAATAAGGATGCACAAGGCGCAGGCGGTAGAGCCTTCCAGCAAATGCAATTCCAGATCATGCTCATTAAATTGAATCGGCAGGCCGGGCGAGTTCCCGGCGGCAACGGTGCGTGCCATGGCATTGCGCAGAGATTGCAACATATCCAGTTCACTGATGGGATCACCAAACTGATATTTGCGTGTGCCCTCCAGGCGGTCGGCACCGGCACCGGCGTTGGTGGTGGGATGACCGTCGCGGCTGCCGCGGGGCAGATGGGCAAAAATTTCCATTAAGGCTTTTCGCTGCATAGCGTTGATGGCACGCGGCGTGAGGCGGAATTTTCCCGCCGTTTTTTCCAGCAGACCATCCTTGATCAATTGTTCAAGAAGATCCGAATCCGCCGGTTGCAGTTTAGCCAGGGCTTCAAGGGCCTGATCACCATAGGAGAGAATAAAATCAAAAATACTATCCGTGGCAAAAAGGCTTTCGGGTGTGGGAAACTCCGAACCGTCAAATTCACCGTAATTAAAAAGCATGGCACAGCATCCTGCTATCATTGAGCCTGTGGTCAAAATCGGACAGGCCGATACCGCATTATAGCCATGTGGATCGGCGGGGCGAAAAGGCTTACCACAAATCCGCATTTGCCGATTGCGTCTTTGGAATGGATAATCCTGAATATGAAACAGGCACAGGAAATTTTTAAGAAATTTCTCCATGACCATCGGCAAAAATACACCGAAGAGCGGCGTGTGGTGCTGGAAGTTATTGAGAGCTTTGACCGCCCGTTTGAAGCGGAGGAACTGTTGCTGGCCCTGCGGCGGCAACAACATCGCGTCAGCAAGGCCACGGTGTACCGTACGCTGAAACACCTGGTTGAATGCCTGCTGGTGAATCAGATTTTCTTCGGGGCGGGAAAACAAAGCTATTATGATTTTGTCGGCTCGCAGCGCGGCCACGACCATCTGGTGGACGTTCAAACCGGAAAAATTATTCCCTTTTCCAGTCCGGAAATCGCGGCGTTACGAGATCGCATTGCCCGTGAAATGGGATTTAGCGCAGTGGCCCACCGATTCCAGATACTGGGACGGCCCGGTAGCTTGCCCAAGTAAGGGCCGGGCTTGCGGACACAAACAATTAATGGACATGGCGGATGATTTGTCCGCGCACCAGGAATACCACTTCTTCAGCAATGTTGGTGCAATGATCAGCGATGCGCTCAAAGTTTTTCGCAATCATAATCATCGCCAGATCAGCCGGCACATTCTGAGTATCGGCCACCATGCCGGCCTGCAGGTCGTGGTAAATCTGATGGTAGAGGGCGTCGATGACATCATCGCCCCGGCAGACCTCGGAGGCCAGTGCCGGATCGCTTAACCCCAGACATTTGGTTGTATCATCCACCTGCTTGAGTGTGGATTCAGCCATGGTTTTTAATTCATGGGGAATTTGTGAGACCGTTGCGGAGAATGATGGAACCATCTGCGCGATGTTATAAGCGCAATCGCCGATGCGCTCCAGATCACTGTTAATTTTTACAATGGCAAAAACGGTGCGGAGATCAGAGGCGGCGGGCTTATGCTCCGAGAGCATGTTGATGGCGGCGCGTTCAATTCTGACTTCCTCGGCGTCAATTTGCTCCTCGGTATCGCGCACGCCGTAAGCGATATCCGGCCGACAATGAATGACCGCCTGCGTAACCTGTTCCACCGCTCCCTGAACCAATGCAGCCATGTCCACACAACGATGATGCAGAAGTTCCAGGGCTTCAACAAACTGAATCGACACGGACTGCTCCACACACAACGCATAGACCGACAAACGTGAGGCAATTATACCCCGGCAAGTACCGCGGAGCGAACGGGCTTCGAATTTCCCATCCGCAGCGCGGGGTATGTCGTTGGCGGCGCATCTGGACGGCGCCATGCGCAGACGTGCTAGCGAGCGGCGGCGTTTGGAACAGCGGCCTCATTCAGGTGCTTGGGCAACGCCACCGGGCGACTGTGCGGATGGCGGAAGCCTGGCCCCTCGCCTGGCCTTCCCGCGAGAAGCCCGTTCATTGGTCTCGCCAGGCTTTCCAGGCGTAACTTCCACCATTTTTCCCCAATCGATATTGTTGGCCGGGTCGCAGAATTGCGACCTGAATTCGTCAATGAACGAATCCACGACCTTCTCGCATTGGCAAAGGAATTCGTCACTACGCTCGCGGGATTTTTCGCCAATCGGCTCGATGATTCGTTTATATATCTCGGAGTCTCCGGTTATGAACTCCCAAAATCGCTGGCCACATAATTTCAGATAATCCCCCTTGTCCTCGCTGGCCGAGCTTAATTTTCCGTAACAGCACCCGTTAACACATATTATCTGGCCGGAGTTGGCACCCTGCCGGTATATTCTGACAGCCTGTCTGAAGTTATCCCGCATTCGCCTTATCTGTGAGCTATTTCCCCAATTAGGCCCTGATTTTATGGCCACGAGGTAGCGAACACCGGCTTTCTCAAACTCCAAGTCGATTCCTTTGGATGTTGGCTTCCCCAGTCCGCCGTACGCATCCTGGCACAAGAAAGCGGCGATATCCTTGAGGACATCCTCCACCAGCGATTCATCATGGATCGATAGAACAGCGCCCAACCCCGCTTCCAGCCGTTGACGAGGTGTGATGAACGGCCCAATATTTAACAGATATGGACGCATGTTTTCGCCAAGTAATTCCGAGCCTTTCAGCGCTTTGAGCCGGGCGATGCGGGCCTCCTGAAAATCGGGCACGCGAGACTTAACGTACCGGCGAACCTCCGCCCGTGAATACCGAATTACCATCGTAATTACCTCATTGTCGTGATTATATCCGGCCGCCGACGGCGCATGTCATATCAGATGTTTCCGTTTAAATACATTTTCCTGGTGCCAGCGGACGGCCGCCCGATCCGGCCGGCAATCCTCCCGTTCGGGGAGAGAAATCCCGGTTGCGGGATCTGCGAGGGCTCTGATAAATTCATAACCCCCCATGACTCCCTCGTCGGGGGGAAGGCTGCTCACTCCGCCAGAAAGTTGGAGCTTATAATTATCGAGGATCGTGAACCAACCGACGTCGAATGCCCAGTGGTGTAGCCGGCATAGGGCAATGCCGTTCCAAATATCATCCCGTCCTTTGGCGTGGTTTGGCACGATATGAGCCGCCTCAACCTCCCAGAGGAGGGAATCGGGAGGGGCGATTTTTAGCCCGCACACCGCGCACTTGAAATGGTAGGCTTCCACGACGGCAATTCGAAATCCCCGGCCACGCAATACGGATTCCACTTCCCTCTTGGCCAGCCTTTTTCCTGGCTCAATTGGGTCGTAGTTTTCAGGTTTGGGCGAGCTCGCAATGCTGTTGGCGAGCTTCTGAACCTCAAACGACCTAATTGGCAGGAGTTCCTTCTTGGCGGCCGGGATGTCGCTGAGGCGAAGGGCTTCGTCAAATCCGCTCTCGGTAAGCATCCACTCCTTCTTCCTCGTAAGTTCAAACGTGGCCTTAGGGCGCGAAACCAATTTCTCCCTTGCAAGGGTGTCCGCCGCCCGGAAGAGCAGGCGGTGCCAGAGGCGGGACTCCACGATTCGATTTTCCTTGCGGTACACTCGCTTGAGGACAGCGGCTCTCTGGCCTTCGGTCAGGCCGAAAACGTCGGCGATCTCACCGACGATCGCCTCTCCCTCATTAAACTCGGCAACCACACCACCGTGCCTCAAGAGGCTCCGTAATAATGCATGCTCCACCCGTTCACGTGTCGGCATCGCCATTTGCTCAAGCATCTTGCTTTCGTAGCTCATGATCACCACGGATAACTCGGCTTCCTAACGATTTGGGGTGGCACTGGGCGGCTTCCGCCCCGCTGCGCGGAAGCGATTCGGCCATTCGTCCAGATGGCAGTTCATTCCTAAGAACCATTGGTTGTAACGTTCAGCCTTAATTCCCCCGCATGTCGTTTTTCGCTGATCCGCGTAAGGAGGGGCTGTCACGATTAAATCAAAATAGTTGTCCGTGCAGTCCCGTAGGGCTGTGGCACAATCGCCTCGAACTATTCTTGCAGTCACGTCTTCCATAATGGGATTATGGCGCTAATGACAAGCCATTGCAACTCGGAATGACTAACAGCGACATATGGCGCGGCTTTGGAGATGCGGGTATAATGGATCGTGGGCATGAAAAGGGTTTATGCTGCGGATGGTGGTTCTGCAAAGGGTCGTGATTATGGCGATGAAGATAGTAAGCAGATCACCGGCACATTACGGGCTGGCCTTGATGGCGTTGCTGATGGTCGGATTGGCGGCCCCGGTCTGCGCCCAGAATTATCCCGCTTATCCGGCTTACACCCCCTACTATCCTCAGCCCTATACCCCGCCGCCACTGCCTGTTGCCCCCCCGCCACCGTTTTATACACCTGGGGTTTATGGGCCGCCGGTCATGGCAACACCGCAGATTGTTGCGCCGCTTAGCGCCGGGCAGATTGCTGAACTTGCGGCCCCCATTGCGCTGTATCCGGATGCGTTGCTGGCACAACTTCTGCCGGCCAGCACGTATCCGCAGCAGGTGGCGTTGGCCGCACAGTGGCTGCAATATAATCCCAATCCCAGCGAAATTTTTATCGCTATGCAAACCTGGGACGCATCCATAAAAGCCATGGTGCATTATCCAACCGTGCTGCAATATATGAATACGAATCTGCAGTGGACGGAAGCCTTGGGTGTAGCTTTTCTGAATCAGCAGGCATCTGTTATGCAGGCTATCCAGCAACTGCGGGCGCAGGCTGTCGCGGCT
>JAKBCC010000051.1 GCA_021808105.1 Planctomycetota bacterium | reverse complement strand
TGCTGGCGATCGCGTTGACGGCTGGAGCCGCCAAAGCGAACTTGGTCACCAACGGTGATTTCTCCGCCAATGCCGGTGCCTAAGTCACTTATCCGGGTATTCGATCCCGACGCAAAGCCCGGCCAATCCGACCAGTCCCGCTGGTTGGGTGGCTGCGAATCAGGTGGGTGTCAACGGGCCTGATGTGAAATTTTCCCCGCAAAATCCCTTTGCGCCGGCGAGCACATCAGGTGTCGCCGATTTTGCATTTCTGCAAAATGCTTCGCTTAACGCCCCGGCGTCCATCGACCAGACCATTGCCACAATTTCCGGCCAGATGTATAGCCTTACCTACGCGGCCGCACAGCGCAATGGCGACTCCTCGGCCACCCTGCAGGCTTTAGTACTTGACGCCACGAATGGCAATTCAACGATCACCTCTCAGAATCCAGGTATCACCAGCGGTAGTTTCGGCAATTTCGCAATGACTTTTACGGCAACGTCGGCCTCGACGATGATTGAATTTTTGAACACCACGGCGATCACGGATACAAATGGTACCTACAGCGACAATACTGTCGATGTATCCAATGTGGTGCTCAATGCCGTGCCGCAACCCGCGACGATAGGTTTGCTGGGATTTGGTTGTCTGGCGCTGGGATTATTGGCCCTGCGTCGGCGGATGGCGGCGAAGCTCTGAGTTGGGCATGAAGTGTTCCGGCGGAGTGACCTGCGGGAGCGAGCAGGAACTGCGGCGTCCTCCATGGGTGCCGCACCTTTCCTTGTGCAGATTTAGGCTGGAGGCCCTACCGCTGGCCATAGTTTTGACGGCTGTTGGAGCCGTCCAAGGCGAGTTGGGTCGCCAACGGGGAATGCTGGCGGCGATATCCGCTGGGCCATTGATGATGCTCGGTCGCAAAAGCAATCGCGGCGCATGTACCGCAGGCGTCCCGCCTGCCTTTGCGGGGATTCCGATGCAGGCAAGATGCCTGCGGTACAACGGATTCCATCGCCCATCTGTACCATTGAGAAGCGGTGGGGGAATATGTCACGGATCATGGGTATTCAGTTACCAGTTCACACGGGCGTCTCCACGCAGCCGCCAGCCTCCGAGTGCAATTCTTCAAACCTCGCGTAAACATTCAGCGCTTGACACACCTGTCGCTGTGGTATAAAAGTCCTTTTCGTTACGGCCCCATGGCGGGGGTGTTACGGGCGATGTAATAATCTTTTGGCGGCACAATTTTTGGAGTAGGATATGAAATCATGGCAGTATCTGTCGGCGGTCGCGTTGTTGCTGGGGGCGGCGGCTTCCCCGGCCATGGCGGCAAAACCCAAGTTTGCCCTTAAAAATGGTGATCGCGTCTGCTTTTATGGTGACAGCATTACCGAACAGCGCTTTTACGCCGCCGATGTGCAAACCTATGTTTTAACACGATTTCCCAAACTCCAAGTCCGGTTTGTGGATGCCGGCGTGGGCGGGGATAAGGTTGGTGGCGGATGGGCGGGACCCATTAATGTTCGCCTTAAGCGCGATGTATTTCCGTTCAAACCCAATGTCGTCACGATCATGCTGGCTATGAATGACGCCAGCTATCGCCCATTCAATCAGGGAATCTTTAATACCTTTGAAAAAGGCTACGAGCATATTATCCGCTCTTTAAAGCGCCATCTCCCAGGCGTACGCATTGTCCTTCTTGGAACTTCTCCCTATGACGATGTAACACAGAAGCCCGGCTTTCCCGGCGGTTATAACGCGGTGCTGGTGCGCTACAACACCTTTGTGCAGCATCTGGCGGCCAGGAACCACCTTTTATATGTTGATTTCAATACACCCATGGTCAGCGTGCTGAAAAAGGCGGAAAAAATCAACCCCGCTTTGGCCAAAAAGATTCTCCCCGGCCGTGTTCATCCCAGCCCTGCAGCCGAGATGATGATGGCCCAGGCCCTGCTGAAGGCTTGGGGGGCACCTGCGACCGTCACCAAGGTCAGTATCAGTGCCGCTTCGGGCAGCGTACTTCGCAGCGTCAACACCACTGTCAGCAGCTTAAAATCCAGCAACGGTTCATTGACTTGGACCCAATTGGATCGTTCACTTCCCATGCCCATAATTGCCCTGCATGAAAACTGGCAGCAGTTTCCGCCGGAAGATCTCTTTTTGCCGCCGCAGCCCAATCCCAAATATACCAACCCGGTAACCGCGCTTATTGACAAGCTCTGCGGCTTTACGCATCAGTTGGATCGGGAAATGCTGACGGTAAAAGGGCTTTCGGCTCCGCATTACAAACTATTGATTGATGGCAAGCTCATTGGAGAATTTACGCCGCAGGAACTCTCGTCAGGCGTGAATCTGTCCCGCTATTTTACGCCCATGCTCCGGCAGGCGTATAACGTCAACAATATTGTGTGGGAAGAAATTGAAGCCCATTTTGTGGCTTGGCATGGCGTGCAAACCATGATGGAAAACTACAACTGGCGCAAGCCCAATATGCCGGTAACTACGGAAAATGATCCTGCGGCGGCCCGCGCCGTGGCCGGTGTGGTCAAAGCCATGAATAAGCTTGGCAATGCCATTGCAAAGCGCGAATTTAAGGCCAATCAGCCCAGGCCGCACCACTATGAACTGGTTCCTGCAGCCGGCTGAAACCCCGCGCACCCGATTTCGCCGCGGCATCCATGAGGTGGCTTATGGCTTATGCAAAGCGTCGTGAAGTTCTCACGGCAACCTTGGCCGCCACTGCATCCCTGGTGGCGGGAAAGTTGGCGGATGGTTCTGGTTCCACCACCACTAAGCTGTCCAGCAGACACGTCCCGCGTCGCCGCGAGCTGCTGGATGCTCATTGGCGTTTTGCCCCGGCGGTCGATGCTCCGCCACGGCCAACGTCCTCGCAGATCGTTCTAAAAACCGGGCCGGCCTCCGCAGGTTTTGATGATTCGTCATGGCATCCGGTGGATCTTCCACATGACTATATTGTGGCGGGAAATTTTGATTCCCGGGCCAATGCCAACCATGGATTTCTTCGGCTGTATCCGGCGTGGTACCGTCGGCATTTTTATCTGCCGGCGGCCGATCGCGGAAATTCTGTCTGGATTGATTTTGAAGGCGTATACCGGGACGCGCACGTCTATCTTAACGGTCATTTTCTCACACGGCATCGGGGCGGTTATACACCGTTTCGCGTGGATGTTGCACCCTATGCCAACTATGGCGGGAATAATATTCTCGCGGTCTACGTGGATCCGCGGGAATTTGAAGGGTGGTGGTATGAGGGCGGCGGCATTTATCGGCATGTCCGGCTGAATGTTGCCGATCCGCTGCATGTCGCTCCCTGGGGTGTTTACGTTATCAGTGATGTGCAGCATCACGCCTTCCGTGCGTCGGCGGAGTTGACCATTGACATCCGAATTACCAACGCGTCGGATGCGGATCAATCGTGCACAACCACTTCCGAAGTGGTCAATGCCGCAGGGCAGTCCGTCGCGGATGTATCATCGGATGTTCACATTCCCGCCGGTGCAGAGGCGGGAATCAAACCGATCGTCACGTTGAAACATGTAGATTTGTGGTCGCTGGAAAAGCGGAATCTTTATACCTTGCGAACCAGCATTTATCGCCACGGGCGGCTGGTTGATCGGCATGAACAGATTTTTGGAGTTCGCACCATCCAGTTTGATGCTGATCAGGGATTTTTTCTGAATGGTCGATCCGTGAAAATACAAGGCACGTGCAATCACCAGGATTTTCCGGGCGTGGGCATAGGCGCTTCCGACAGCCTCTGGTTCTGGCGCGTGCGCAAATTAAAGGAATTGGGATGCAACGCCATTCACTGCACCAAAAACATGATGGCCCCAGCGCTTTATGAAGCCTGTGATCGACTTGGCATGTTGGTGATGGATGAAAATCGCCGGCTGGGCGACACATATCATCCAACCACGCATGTCGGTGATCCGTATGCGCATACGCAGCACGTGGAAGATATGGTATTGCGCGACCGCAATCATCCCAGTGTGATCATCTGGTCCGTATGCAATGATGAGCACTTGGTTCAGAACTCAGCCTATGGAGCCAAAGTTTTTCACACGCTCAAGCAAGCCATTTTACGTCATGACGCCACGCGGCCGATTTCCTGTTCCATGAGCGCGGGCGGGGTACGCGGCAATGGCTGGGATGCTCAATATCATCATTTGCAGGGCTTTGCGCGATATTCCGATGTGGATGGCCTGGATTTTGACCCGCAAAACTATGATAAATTTCATATTGCATTTCCGCGCCAGCCCATGCTTGCCGGTGAAATAGGAAGTAACACCAGTGACCGTGGTATTTACACCAGCCGGCCGGCCGCCGGATACATGGATGCGTATCATGGCAATCCGGAATCCGCCTGGCGGCCCATAGCGCAGCGCCCCTATATGGCCGGTGGATTTGTCTGGACCGGTTTTGATTTCCGCGGTGAACCGGTGCCCTATAAATGGCCCTGTATCAATTCACATTTTGGCATACTGGATATGTGCGGCTTTCCAAAAGATAACGCGATGTATTACAAAGCATGGTGGAATCAAACGCCGCTGGTGCATATTTTTCCGCATTGGAACTTCTCCGGGCAGGAGGGCAAAAGTGTGGATGTCTGGTGTTACAGCAACTGTGACGATATTGAGCTGCGCGTGAACGGCAAAAGTCTGGGCCGCAAAAAAATGCCGCAGTTTTTACACCTGCATTGGACCGTGCCCTACCAACGCGGTGTGATTGAAGCTCTCGGGTATAAAAACAACATTATGACCGCCTCGCATCGTATTGAGACCACCGGCGCGCCACAGGGGATCATCCTTACACCAGATCGTCAGAAACTGATCGCGGATGGCCAGGATATAACTCCTATAGCCGTTGCCATAACAGATTCGGCAGGCAGATTAGTGCCCACCGCCCGCAATCAGGTTCGCTTTGCCGTTACCGGATCCGGCACTTTGGCAGGCGTTGCCAATGGTGATCCAAGTTGCCATGAGCCAAACCAAGCTGACTATCGCAGTGCCTTCAATGGTTTATGCATGCTGCTGGTGCGCGCAGGAAGAAAGCCCGGAAAAATCTGCATCACCGCCTCCGCACCGGGCTTGGCTTCCGCCTCCGCGGTTCTGCACGTCACCGCGTCGTAACAGGCCCCAATAATGCCACGTGGCCGTTCACAACCGGTATCGGGATGTGATAACAATTTCTAACTCCTGGCTACTCCATGCCGCGTCTGTAACCCGTCCCATGCAGCCTTGGCCGCTTCTCCCCCGAAAAAAGGTACCTGACACCTTTTCCGCGCGCGGAGTGGGCAGGCAGGACGCCTGCGTGTACTTCTTCTCCTAACTAACTCCTAACTCCTCGGTACTGAATGCTGCGGCGGTAACCGGCCACGCCCTAAACAGTCAGGCCCTGACAGTACCCTTACAGCCGGCCCGCATTACGGGTATACTAACAGGCTTGGATGTCACACGGGGTTGGCACAGTTGGAAGCTTGAATGGATTGGCTTACGCATGATTGCCAGAATTCAGGGTCGGATCGATTCAGTCAATGAGACGGCCGCGATTATTTCCGTTGGAGATATCAGCTATGAGGTGCTCACGCCCGCTGTGGATATTGCGCACCTGCAACAGCATATCGGCCAACGGATCACGTTTGTTACCCTGCATTACCTTGAAGGGAATGCCTCGTTCGGCCAGCTTGCCCCCCGGCTCATCGGGTTTATTCGCCAGCAGGACAAAGATTTTTTTGAGCGGTTTATCACCGTTAAGGGCATCGGGCCGCGCCGGGCTTTAAGAGCCTTGACCCAAAGCGTGGAGCGCATTGCCACCGCCATTAATCAAAAAGACACGAGATTCCTCACCAGCCTGCCGGAAATCGGCAAGCGCACAGCCGAGCAGATCATCGCCGAGCTTTCCGGAAAGGTAGATCAATTTGCAACGTCCGGCGGGGGCGCTAGCGCTCCCGCTGCCCGAACCGACGCCCAAACCGCCGCCATTGAAGCCATGATTTCATTAGGTGAACGCTCGGCCGAGGCGGAGAATTGGGTCGACCGGGCCTGCCGCGCTGATCCAACACTGGCCGCATCGGCCGGCATCATGAAAGCTGCCTATCGCCTCAAGGCAGGTGGATAATGGCGCGTGAACGCATTATTACCGGCCAGCCGCTACCGGAAGATCAGGCGGCAACCCAGAATCAACCCACCCTGCGCCCTAAGAAGCTTGATGATTACATCGGGCAGCGGGAACTCATTGAAAAGCTGCGCATCAGTATTGCCGCGGCCCGCCAGCGCAGCGAGGCGATGGAACATGTTCTGCTGCACGGGCCGCCGGGACTCGGCAAAACCACCTTGGCGCACATTATTGCCTCAGAACTTAATGGTACCATTCCGAAAATTACCAGCGGTCCGGCTCTGGCGCGGCCCACGGAACTGGTGAGCATGTTAACCAACATGCAGCGCGGCGATGTGCTGTTTATCGATGAAATCCATCGCATTCCCGCGGCTGTGGAAGAATATCTGTATCCTGCCATGGAGGATTTCTGCATTGATGTGGTGATGGGTGCCGGCACGCACGCCAATTCTCTGCACATGGAAATTCAGCCCTTCACGCTCATTGGCGCTACCACGCGTGCCGGGCTGCTTTCCGGGCCTATGCGGTCGCGCTTTGGCATTGTGCATCATTTGACCTATTACGACCTGCCTGACCTTTTACAAATTGCCACGCGATCGGCGGGAGTATTGGACCTGCCGGCTCAACGCGAAGCCCTGGAACTCGTTGCCCGCCGGGCGCGCGGCACGCCGCGCGTGGCCAATCGACTTTTACGGCGTGTGCGGGATTTTGCGCTGGTCCGCGGTGAAGGAAAACTTACCCCGCAGATTGCCGTTGAAGCCTTAAAGCTTGAGGCCATTGATGAGCAGGGCCTTGATGCGCTGGATCGCCGATTTATGCAGGTATTAGCCAGAGATTATGACGGCGGCCCCGCAGGCATTGAAGCGCTTGCCGCCACGATGGGGGAGGAATCCGACACGCTGGAAGATGTTATTGAGCCATTTTTGCTGCAAACCGGTTTTATTCGGCGCACGCCAAAGGGTCGGCAACTCACCGCCGCCGGTTACGGGCATTTGAAACTGACGCCGCCGGCGCGACCTGTGCAAGAAGATAACACGCTGTTTTAGGAGCCTGCCCGAGTCATCATCGGGTTGCGATCCCGGCGCGCGATTTTTGGGTGCATCGGCGATCGCCGCGTCACAGAGCACCGTGGTGATAACCGGGTGGTTGGTTCGCGGCAGTAGATCAACCACGGGATTACCCATCCGGTGCTCTACAACCAGCGAGGGCGATCGCGCGCTACAGCACGATAGTACTACCGGCTACTTCACTATAATGCCAACATGGATAAGCGCAGCCATGAACGCTTACCATTTTACGGCGGGGTTTACATGATCCTTATAGTGCGGGACAATACCGGCATATAATGGAATGCGAGGAATTGCTGATGAATGATACTGTGCCCCAAGAACCGGACATGAAATTTGCCATTGATCTGGCCCGTTTAGCCGACCAGACGCGTTGTCATAACGTCGTGGTGTTGGATGTACGGAAAAAATCACCCGTAACGAAATATTTTCTCATCGCTACGGGAACCTCGGATCGCCAACGCCGCACGGTCGGTGATGAGTTGATTGCCCATGGGAAACTCAATGGATTTCCGGCGTGGCGTTCTAATGGCTATGAAACCGCGAAATGGATCGTCGTTGATTTTGTCGATGTCGTTGTCCATATTTTTGAAGAAGCCAGCCGGAATTTTTATGATCTTGAAATGCTATGGGGAGACTGCCCGCGTGTGACCTGGCAACTGCCCCAGCCGGAAACCGCGGTCCCCTCGTCCGCTTCCTTCGCCGTTTCCCAGCCGCGCGCGGAAATGGCGCAGATTGAAAGCATGACGGGTGCCCCAACGGCCCGCGATAGTGATGCCGATGTGGATTCTCAAGGCTCTGCGGACCAAACCCCTGAACCGCAAGTGGAAGAATTTATTGATGAACACCTTCTGGTCGCACACGTCACCGATGATAATGAACTTATAGAGACAGCCTCTGTCAAAATTGTGGCTGTGGCGGCGGTCCCGGAGCGGCCAACGGCTTCAAAGGAAAAGCGCAAAGTTGCGGCAGCTAAACCTGCGGCAAAAATCGCGAGCAAGCCTGCCGGGAAGGTCAAAGCCAGGGTCGGGGCGAACGCCCCAGCCAAGGCTAAAATCGCCGCTCCCGCTAAACTGACAACCCGCCCCGCGCGTGGTGCCAAGCCGCCCGCAGTCAAGAAGGCCAAGGCCAAAGCCAAAGCTGCGACGGGCAGGTCGGCCAAGCCCGGAAAATTATTGACGTCCCGGGCCGTCAAACCGGTGGTCAAAGGGGCCAAGACCGCAAGGCCCGGAGCCAAAAAAGCGGGGGCAAAAAGGAGCGCCGCGAAAAAAATCACGCGTCCCCAGTCGGCGGCCAAAACGAAAAAAAGGTAATTTCTGATGTCCATTGAAAGTCTTTTACGGGAGAGGTTTTCACGCGCTATCGGTCTGGCCTTCGGTTCGGAATTTGCCGGTGATCCCATGGTCAAACCCGGGGATCCCAAATTTGCCGATTACCAATGCAACGCAGCCATGGCGCTTTCCCGGCAGTTAGGCCGTCCGCCACGCGACGTGGCCACCGATATTCTGCGCCACGCGTCGCTGACTGATATCTGCGAGTCGCCGCAGATCGCCGGTCCGGGATTTATTAACATGCGAATCAGCTCCATTTTTCTGACCCGGCGGCTTGGGGAATTGCTCGCTGATCCCGTGGCCAAAGCCCGCGCCGGCGTGGCCAGAGCGGCGGAGAGCACCACGGTTGTGGTGGACTATGCCGGGCCGAATATTGCCAAGGAAATGCATGTCGGACATTTGCGCAGCAGCATTCTCGGTGACGCCATTGCCCGAACCCTGGCCTTCATGGGACATCAGGTGGTAAGGCAGAATCATGTCGGAGATTTTGGCACGCAGTTTGGCATGCTGATTCGTTATGCCAAGGACTTAAAACTTGATACCGGTGAAATGCCGCGCATTACCGATCTGGATTCCTATTACAAGCAGGCGGCGGGGCGGGACAAATCCGATGCCCAATTTTCCATTGAAGCCCGGCAGGCCGTGGTGGCGTTGCAAAGCGGCGATCCCGAAGCGCTGCGGCTCTGGCACTGGATTCGCGATGAAAGCCGCCGCCATTGTCGCGAGATTTTTGCGCGTCTGGGAATCACGCTTTCGGAAGCTGACGAACGCGGTGAAAGTTTTTACGCTGATCGCTTATCAGGCGTCGTCCAGAAATTATCCGAAGCGCTTCCATTAGGCGGCGACGGCCCGGATGAGGAGACACTGGAAATCGCTGATTCGCAGCCAGGCGTAACCAAAGCGTTTGTGACCGAATCCCAGGGGGCGCTGTGTGTATTTTTGCCGGGATTTGTGGACAAGGATAAAAAGCCGCTGCCCCTGATTATCCGTAAGGGTGATGGGGCGTATTTGTATGCCACGACAGATTTGGCCGCGTTGAGGTTCCGCATTCTTGAGGATAAATCCACACCGGACCGGACCGCCCCCTTGGATCACAACTGGCACGCGGATCGAATTATCTATACCACCGACGCCCGGCAGGCGCAACACTTTGCCATGGTTTTTGACGCCATCCGCGCTGCGCACTGGGATATAAATCCCGTCACACACCGGCCGGTCGAATTGCAACATGCTCCCTTTGGTTCAATTCTTGGTGAAGACGGTAAGCCCTTTAAGACCCGTTCCGGTGAATCTGTGAAGTTACGGGAATTGCTGGATGAAGCGGTGCAGCGCGCTGATGCCGTGGTGCAGCAAAAAAATCCCCAATTGCCGGAAGCGGCCCGGCGGCTGGTGGCTGGGGCGGTGGGAATTGGCGCAGTGAAATACGCCGATCTGCGGCAGGATCGCATTTCAGATTATGAGTTTGTCTGGGACCGGCTTTTGGCGCTGGACGGCAATACCGGTCCCTATTTGCAATATACTTATGCGCGCATCCGCAGTATTTTCCGCAAGGCCGGTGAAGTAACGCCGTCCACTGGCGAAATCACGCTTGAAACGCCGCAGGAGCGGGACCTGGCACGGCGTATCATGCAGTTCGGCGATGTAGTGCCAACGGTCGTAACCGATCTTAAGCCGCACTATCTATGTACTTATTTGTATGAGTTATGCGGTTCATATTCCGCCTTTTATGAGGCCTGTCCGGTGCTGAAAGCTTCTTCGCCGGAACTGCGGCAAAGCCGCCTGGCGTTATGTGATTTGACCGCCGCAGTGCTGCGCGTGGGCCTCCGCGATTTGCTGGGTATTGAATTGCTGGAGGAAATGTGATTTTTGCAATATGCTCAAATACCTCATTGACCGTGTGGCGAAAGGGTTTTCCGAGATGAATCGGGCGGAAATAGTTTCAGGTATATCCAGCATCGTTGTGAAAATCGGCACCAATGCGCTCACCGGTAAAAACGGCGCGTTGGACCATACCGTGATCTCCACTTTGGCCGATGATCTGGCGCGCCTGCGAAAACAGCGCGGCATCCATATCACGCTGGTGTCCAGCGGTGCCATCGGGGCCGGCATGATGGAAATGGGATTGTCTGCCCGCCCCAGGGATCTGCCGATGCTGCAAGCCGCCGCCGCAGTGGGCCAGAGCTTGTTGATCAATCAATTTGCACAAGCCCTCAAGCCCCATGGCCTGCACGCCGGGCAGATTCTTGTCACCCGGCAGGATTTTGAGCACCGCCTGCGCTATTTGAATCTGCGCAATTGTATTCACGCTCTTCAGCGTTCCAATGCGTTACCCATTATCAATGAAAATGACGCCGTCGCTGTAGAAGAGATTCGCTTTGGTGATAACGACCTGATCGCGGCGCATATTACCAACCTGCTGCGGGCCAATATGCTGATTCTACTCTCCGTAGTCGATGGCCTGCTGGACGATCAAAGCCGCGTGCAATCAACGGTTTCTGATATGGATGAATCGGTCTCCGCCATGGTACGACCCGAAAAATCCACACGCGGCAGCGGCGGCATGGGCGGCAAACTTGTTGCGGCCGGTACCGTTCGCACCGCCGGGGAACCGGTGATCATCGCCAATGGGAAGACACCATGTATCGTATCGCGGCTTCTTGACGGGGAAAGTATAGGCACGCTGATTTTGCCTGGCTCGCGCCGGTTGTCCGCGCGCAGCCGCTGGATCGGGTTGACCGCCAAAACCGTGGGTACCCTGACGGTTGACGATGGCGCGGTGAAGGCATTGAAAAATAATAAGTCCCTGCTGGCGGGGGGGATTGTAGCGGTAGCGGGAAATTTTTCTCCCGGAGATGCTGTGACCGTGACGGACGCTCACGGTCATGTTATTGCCCGCGGACTAAGCAATTACGCCATGGAAGATGTGGAAAAAATTAAGGGCCGTAAGTCTAAAGATTTCGCCGCACTGCTGGGATTGGACACCTGGTATGAAGAAGTTATTCACCGGGATGATCTGGTGCTGGCGCAGTAACGTAGTGAATATGGCAGCGGCTGTAAAACAAAGGATGGTTATGAACGCGCAACGTTTCGAAGAGCTGACCAAACTACTGGAAGTGGATCCCAGGGATTGCTTTTTACGCTACGCCTTGGCCCTGGAATATATGAAAGGCGATCAGTTGGATGCGGCGATCGAGCAATTTAACACCATATTCCGCCTGGATCCCACGTATGCCGCGGCGTACTTTGCCTGTGGACGGGCCTTGGTGCAGCAGGGTAAAGTTGCCCAAGCCCGTGAAAAATTTGAAGCCGGTATCCCCATTGCTGAAAAATCAGGAGATTCCCATTTGGCCGGGCAGATGCGTGAGGCACTGGAATTACTGGAACCGTAATCTGCATAAATCCGGGTGGGAAAAATCACGGAGCTTAAATGAAACTGGCCTTTTCAACCAATGCCTTCACACGCATGTCGCTCATGCGGGCCATTCATGAAATCGCCGCCGCAGGTTACACGGGCGTGGAAATTCTCGCTGACAAACCCCACTGGTATCCGGAAAAGTTTGTGGCCGCGGAAGCCCTGGCCATTCGCCGACAACTGGAAAAACACAAACTTGCCATCAGCAACATCAATGCCAACTGCACCTTCGGCTTCTGGAAACATGCCCCGCCCGAGCCTTTTTTTGAACCCTCGCTGATTTCTCCCCAGCCTGCTTTGCGTGCCGCACGAAAAAAGATGATTCTCAATACGCTCAAATTTGCCCATGCGGTGGGGGCGGAAAATATCAGCATTACCAGCGGGAAGGCGCTTCCCACCATGCCCCCGGAAAAAGCGGCGGCTCAATTGGCCGAAGGTCTCAAGCCCATTCTCGAACTTGCGCAAAAACTCAACATCCGCATCGGTATGGAATGCGAGCCGATGCTGTTTATCGAATGGGCGACGGAACTGATGCAACTGATCATCGACCTCAAAAGCCCCATGCTCGGAGCTAATCTGGACATCGGCCATTCGGTGGTGCTCGGCGAGAAAATTCCGGCGACATTAAAGCTGCTGCGTGGCAGAATCTGGAATTGTCACATTGAAGATATTCCCGGCCGCAAACATTATCACCTGATCCCGGGCGAAGGAAGCATGAATTGGCACGCCCTGAAAAAAGCGTTGCTGGCCATTGAATACGATCGCTTTCTTACCGTAGAGCTGTATACCTACCCCGACCAGCCGGTGCAGGCCGCAAAAAAGAGCATCGCGTTTCTGTCAAAAATATTTTAACGCCAAGCCGCCCGCCCGGCCCAATCGTCCCCGTTTCGCCCCACCACGTCGCGCGACAAACGAATGCCAAAATCAGCTCAATGTGGCAGCGTTGAGTTCGCCGCGGAATTCCGTTTAATTTAATAGTACGGTTTTCCCCGTCGCGATTGCGCACCGGCAAACACCCACCGGCAGGATTGTCGGCCTAAAAACTTTCATCTATACTTCTGCGTCTTGATAATTGGATATTTGGTAAAGTTAAGGTGTAATCATGGCCAATGGAAAAAGCAATGCGGTAATTGGACAATCCGGTGGACCTACTGCGGTAATTAATCAGTCTCTCGTGGGTGTTATTGAAGAACTGCATCAACATGCCCAAATTGACCGTATTCTGGGAGCCAAGCACGGGGTGCGCGGCATTATCAACAATGATTTCGTCCCGCTAAACGGCCTGGCGGCGGATTTACTGGAGCGTGTGGCCCAGACGCCCTCCAGTGCGCTGGGTTCCACCCGCGATAAACCCGATGAAGCGTATTGTCTTAAACTGCTGGAATCCTTTAAGAAAAATGACGTCGGCTATTTTTTCTATATCGGCGGCAATGACTCCGCTGATACCGCGCGAATCGTCAGCGAAATGGCGATCAAAGAAGGCTATCCGCTGCATGTTTATCATGTGCCGAAAACCATTGATAATGACTTACGCACGACCGATCATTGCCCGGGTTACGGTTCCGCCGCTCGTTTTGTGGCTCTGGCGGTCATGGGCGATGATTTGGATAACCGTTCATTGAAGGGTGTGAAAATCGACATCATCATGGGCCGCGACGCCGGATGGTTGACGGCCGCTTCTGCTCTGGCGCGGCAGGCAGACACGGATGGCCCGCATTTAATTTATGTGCCGGAAGTCAATTTTTCCGATGAGCAATTTCTGGGAGATATTGATCGCGTTTACACCCGGCTGGGCCGCTGTGTGATCGCCGCCAGCGAGGGCATCCGCTATAAGGTGGGCGATAAAAATTCTCTGGTGACTGAAAAGGCAGTGCAGGGGGGCGAAGTGGATGCCCATGGCAACAAGCAACTCTCCGGTACCGGAGCGCTGGGTGATTATCTTTCGGAAATGGTTAAATCCAAACTGGGAATTCCCCTGCAGCAGAAGACCGGCGGTAAGCTCCGCGTGCGGGCCGACACCTTCGGCTATCTGCAACGCAGCTTCCCCGGCATTGTCAGTTCCAGTGACGCCCATGAAGCCCGGTTGTGCGGACGCATGGCGGTGCAATACGCCATCAGCTCGCCGCAAGGACTTTCCAGTGGATCAGTAGCCATTAAGCGGGTCACCGAAGAACCATATAAAGCGGATTTCTT
This sequence comes from Planctomycetota bacterium, assembly GCA_021808105.1. Taxonomy (GTDB): domain Bacteria; phylum Planctomycetota; class Phycisphaerae; order WQYP01; family WQYP01; genus JAMDCX01. The sequence goes on along the minus strand of JAKBCC010000051.1, from coordinate 10,526 downwards.
CCCCACCGCTTTAACCAATGTCGCCCGGCAGACCAAGCCGCTGGATACCGGCTTTGTTGTCGATGGATGCGATATCAGTAACGCCTTTATTCGCTATGCCAAACCGCTGGTTGGGCCGTTGCCGATTGCCGGGAAGTTAATTTAATTCATCGACGGATCCGAAGGAATTGTGCCGGGATTGATCTGTTGTTTTGAAGCCTGCAGTGAAACCAGGCGCGACAAATTAAGCCATTGGTCTTCCTGGGCATGAAATACGTGGTCGGTTGTGGCTTGCGCGACCAGCCACGAAGCGCTGCGGATTTCCTCTTCAAGCTGCCCCGCCGTCCATCCCGCATTGCCCACCAGATATTTTACCGCATTCATTTTGCGATTGACAAGATTTTGAAGGGTGTCACCGTTAATGGTCAGGTAAATGCCGGAAGATATCGCTGCATCGGCATCGTCGGGAAGCGTATGAAGCGCCATGACAGGGCCGGGGCATGGACCGCCCTGATACAGCGGATGATCACATTCGCAGGAAGTCTCACTGATCTGCTTCCATGCCTGCCGAACGGTAATTTTTAAGGGGCGGTTGATCACCACGCCCATCGCTCCGTCTTCATCATGCCGGCACAGCAACACCACCGAATGAAAAAAATGTGGGTCATGCAGCTTAGGCATGGAAATCAGCAGGTAGCCTTGAAGAGATGTATCCATCTGCTGACACCTTCAGCCGCGTGCGGTCAGCTTAACGGCCTTTGCAACCGGTGCTGACCTGTGATGCGGCGTGTACCACCTCAGGCTTATCGCATCACCCATCTTTTTCCGGCAAACTGTGGTTGCGGAACAATTCGCACCGATTGTCCCGGTATCCAGAAATTCAGTTGCAGAGTCTTATGCAATACCACATTTTTGTGGGTCAGAGGATTTTTCTGTAATGCGGTGTCCCCGGAAAGGCCCGATACAAAAATCTTGAATCGCCGGGCCTTAAACGGAACATTGGTGAAGACGGCTACGCCGTCTTTTGCATTGTCATCCCCTTGCAGCAATTTGCCGGCGATAAGTCCGGGGCTGATGATAAATTGATCACCGGTAACCGTGCGAATTTTATCCAGTATCCGCGGTGAAAGGCCGGTTACTGGGCGCAGCACGTTACCGGTGTCGGTGGCCAGCACAAAACTGGGGATAAAAAAAATGTCCCGATGCGTATTATTGGTAACCGTGTACCGCATAAACCAGAATTCGCGCAAATTGCGCCTGATGCCATGGCCCACCGCCACATATATCCGATGCGGCTTATGCCACACAAAACTCAACTGCCATCCATGACGCAGCATGTTCACAGTGGGATAGGGTTTTTTCGCCCCCGCGCAGGCAACTCCCGCTGTGAAGAACACGGCGGCCAGCATCCAGGCCAAACTGAAACGCATCATTGAGTGTTTTTTCGCCATAAACGCCTGTCTCCTGATAGTGAGTCCGAGCCGTCAAATTATCACTGGCGTCCACCGCACCGGTTCCGGCGCGACCTCCGCCTCTCATACAGTAATCGTACCGGGCCGATTCGGCAAGGAAAATAACCCAGAGAAAATGACTGGGGAAATATTTAACCGCCGAAGCATACATTTCAACGATCCCCGCGGCAACGCCCCACGCATCTTTCGCCCCGGGGGAATTGGCACAGTGTACGCCATCGCACACAGCACATTTACCTATTGCTGTGTTGCGCGCCCAACCCCGAAACGTCCCGTAGCTCAATGCGGCAGCGTTGAGTTGGTCGCGGAATGCAATTCAATGGTACGCGGTATTCTCCCCCGTCACGATCGCCGTGATTCATCAAAAAAAACAGGCGTGATTATCAGAAAATCAAGCCGCGGCTTGACGCCTGTTACCGGCGCGTATAACGTGATAAAAAATCCGGCGGGTGCCATGCGCCATACGGGCGGGAAGAGACATTATTGATCGAGCCAACAACACACTCTGCGTAACGTGTTTATTGTTGTGGCAGTTTTGGAATAAACACTTGAAAGGTGCCTCATGAAAATGGCCACGCACGCGAAAAATTATTTCATGGAAATTATCTGGGCATTTTCCCAGAGAATCGGCTTTGATTTTCCAATTTCATCAAGACCCGATCGCCCTAACTCTGGCCCGGGCCGCACTGCCTATTGCGCTTATTTATTTTCTGTTATTGCAGTTGCAGTGCTTACTACTTTATTGCCGCAGGCCGCCAAAGCTTCCGCACGGGAAAAAATATCGCTGAATGCCCACTGGCGATTTACGCTGGGTGATCCGCATGATGCGGTTATCAAAGGGAAGAATATTTTCAATTATCCCGAAGCTTCCCGGCTGGATAAGCTAAGTGCTGCCGATATTGTGCAACATGCCCAGTTTGAATCGCGCCGCAGCGATCCGGTGCGTTACGGCGACAGTAACTTCCATGGATGGATCAAATCCTCCTGGCCCATTACGCATCCCGCCCGCACGGGCTTGGGAGATCACGTTTCCTGGGTGCAGCCGAAGTTTAAGGATCAGGCCTGGAAAAAGATCACGCTCCCAAAGGATTGGGTGGTAAGTCTGCCCTTCAGTAAACATGGCAACACGGGCCACGGCTCCAAGGATCTAAATTCCAAAACCGACATCGGCTGGTATCGCCGCAACTTGTTTATCCCCGCTTCAGATAAGGGCAAAACCCTGCGCGTGGATTTTGACGGTGTGTTCCGGAATTCTCTGGTATGGCTTAATGGCCATTGCCTTGGACGGCATGTCAGTGGGTACACCAGCTTTTATTACAACATCAGCAAATGGGTTCGCTATGGTGCTCGTAACACGCTGGTGGTGCGGGTGGATGCCAGTCGGATGGAAGGCTGGTTTTACGAAGGGGCCGGAATATACCGTGATGTCTGGCTGGTGGTAACCGGGCCTGTGCATATCGCGCATTGGGGAACCTACGTTCACACGCAGGTCAGTGGCGATCACGCCGATATCATCATTCAAACCAAAGTGCGTAATGATTCGCACCACAGCGTGGATTGTGCGCTAACGTCACAGATTGTTAACGGGAATCACAAAAATGTCGCCCAGTCGGTGATCGCCTTACACCTTGAGCCGAAACAGAGCCGCACGGTTTATCAGTTCATCCCTCTGGCCCACGCCCATCTCTGGTCCTTGCATGATCCTTATTTGTATCATCTTCTGTCGCGGGTTGCCGTTGCCGGTAAAGCTATGGATGTTTATCGCACCAACTTTGGCATTCGGACATTGCGCTTCAGTCCGAATAAGGGATTTTTCCTCAATGGCAAGCATGTCGAAATCAAAGGCACCGCCAACCATCAGGATTTTGCCGGCGTCGGCATCGCCGTGCCCGACAGTCTGCAATATTACCGCGTGGAATTGTTGAAAAAAATGGGATGCAATGCCTGGCGCACGGCCCACAATCCACCTTCGCCGGCCCTCTTGAATGCCTGCGATAAACTCGGCATGTTGGTGCTGGATGAAAATCGGCGATTTGGCTGCACGCCGGAGATTCTGGAAGAATTACGCAGCATGATTCGCCGCGATCGCAACCACCCCTCTATTTTTCTCTGGTCGCTGGGGAATGAGGAAATGGGCGTGCAGGGGACCTACTGGGGGGCGCGGATTCTGCATACCATGCAGCGCGAAGCGCATAGTCTGGATCCCAGCCGCCTATGCACCATTGCCATGAACGGCCATTGGGGACAGGGCTTTTCGCATGTGATCAATGTACAGGGATGCAATTATCTCGATGGCCACTTAACGCCTTATCATCTGGGCCATCCCTATCAACCGATGATCGGCACGGAAACCGCCAGCACCATGACCACACGCGGAATGTATGTGGAAAGCCACAGGCACGTCGCGCTGCCGGCGTATGATACGCGTTGGCCTAAGTGGGGAGCTTCAGCGGAAGCGTGGTGGCAGGCCTATATGAAGCGGCCCTTTATGGCCGGCGGGTTTGACTGGACCGGTTTTGATTACCGCGGTGAACCAACACCCTTTGGCTGGCCGGCGATCAGCTCGCAATTTGGGGCCATGGACACCTGCGGCTTCCCCAAGGACAACTATTATTTTTACAAAGCCTGGTGGACCCACAAACCTGTGCTGCATATTTTCCCGGATTGGAACGCTCCGGCTGCCCCGGGCCGGCCGGTGCAGGTCTGGTGCTTCAGCAATTGCCACAAAGTCCAACTGCTGCTTAATGGGAAAAGCCTGGGCACCAAGCCCATGCCGCAATATGGCCATATTCAATGGGAAGTGCCGTATCATCCCGGAACCCTGATGGCCCGTGGGTATACCAATGGCAAACTGATCATGACCACCAAGGTACAAACCACCGGCAACCCTGCGGAAATAAAACTTATGCCGTGGCACAAAAGCCTGATCGCCAACGGCATGGACGCCGACGCTGTACGCGTGGCCATGTGTGACAGTCAGGGGCGTGTGGTGCCCACCGCCGACAATAATGTGCAGTTTCAAATTTCATCCGACGCCCAGATTATTGGCGTAGGCAATGGCAATCCCGATTGTCACCAACCCGATGACGCCTCACAGCGCAGTGCCTTTAACGGCTATTGCCTGGTCATCATCCGGGCCGGCACACAGCCCGGCATCATCCACCTTAGCGCCACATCCCCCGGCCTGAAAACTGCAACGGCAGAAATAACAATGAAACCACTCGGCCGCCAGCCAATGCGTTAATCGAAAACGTCCTCGCGCAGCATTTGTCGCAATAACGTAGATGTGACAAAAGTACAACAAGTGGTGACAAAAGTCCACTTGTGGCCGCCCTACAATTAGTTCATACTTATTTTCAGACGAAACAACTCGTGGAGGGTTGTCTGGAAGGAAAGCTTCGGGGTGCCGTTCTTCGACTGGCTGACGCCGTCGAAGAACGTGGGTTTTATTCTTTGCCCGGATACCCCGAAAGCGGCAGCATTCAAATACCGGGTTCTCCGGGAATGATTGCCATTACTTAGGATGAATTACGACTGACAATGTGTCAGCTTGGCTATTTTTTTTGTTTCTGCTCTATCTGATACGAGAGCAATTTTTTGGAGGAATATCCCATGCAACTGCGTAACACTCAATTATTGGCATTGGCCGCAATTACGGTCACCGGCGTCGCGCTGATGACCCAGGCAAGTAACGGCATTCGTGCCGACACATTGGTCTGGACGGGTGCCACGAACGGTCACTGGGACACCACTGCCACGGACCTAAATTGGAATGATTCCACAAGCAGCACCAATGGTGTTGCCTACACCGATGGCTCAGGCGTGCAGTTCTCCGGCGGCGCGACCACCACCGCGCCGGTGGTCGGAAGCGGTTCCGGTGTCAGCCCCGCATCAGTGGATTTTGCATCGGGTGCCGGTAGCTATAGCCTTACCAATTTTACCGGCGATACCAGCGGCATTTCGGGTACCTCAGGCCTGACTCTCGATACGGGTTATACGGGGACCGTTACGCTCAATTCGCCTGATACGTATAGCGGCGGCACAAGTCTAAATGGTGGTACCTTGCTTGCGGACAGCGCGGCGGCACTGGGTACCGGTGCGATCAGTTTTAACGGCGGAACGCTGAACAACAACACGAACGCGACGATTAACAATAGTCTTGTGATCAACACGGGCGATACCGGGACGATTATCGTCGGGGGTAGCTCCGCAACCAAGTACGGATCACTCGGCGGTGACACCGCCACCGCCACGGCCCCCGCAGCCACACTAACCGGGGGCGGCACCTTGAACCTGGTTGCTTATTATGTCAGAAATAATGTCGGCGGGGACTGGTCGGCCTTTACGGGAACCGTGAATGTCACGGCAACCGATAATAACGCGAACCTTGGGTTTAACGGTATTGATAACGCGCTTTCAGCACATAATGCCAACGGCAACAGAGGATTTTATCTGAATAACGGCACATTGAATCTCGATGGAACCAGTACCGACTCTTTGACCTTTTCCTTTGATAATGAACAGCACGATTCCACGCTCAATGGAGTCAATGCGGTTATTGGGGCGCTGACGGGGACACAATACAGCACGATAAGTGGCTTTTCCTATGGGGGCCCTCCTTATCACGTTCTCAATTATGTTATTGGCGGTACCAATGCCAGCACGACCTTCGCCGGTGCGCTGTCCGGGGCAACGGGCAGCGAAGCGAATTTCTACAAGATCGGCTCGGGCTCACTGACTATTCAGGGAGGCGACAGCTTCGCTGGCAGTACGGAAGTTAACGGCGGCACTTTGGTTCTGGACGGTGCAGTCACAAATTCCACCGGAATTACGGTGGACGCCACCGCCGTTGGCGTCGCCACCGCAGAATCAGATATGCGCTTCGCTGCGGGGAATGGCGGCACCTTGGCGGGTAACGGAACCATCACCGCCAATATTACAAATAATGGCACGCTTTCTCCCGGAGATCCCGCCGTGAGCATGACCGGCAGCTTGACGGTCACCGGTAATGTTGACAACGAGGGGACAATGTCCATCAATATCGGCGCGGCGGGGGCCAGCAGCCTGTTGGCGATTACCGGCGGCCTGACCCTCGGTGCCAACAGCGTGTTGAATCTTACTCCCTTGACCGGCGGATTTGATGGCAGTTCCTATACCATTGCCACATTTACACCGGGTGACCTCACGGGCACGTTCCTGACCACCACTGGATTGGGCACCGGTTACAGCGTGAATTACAACAACCTCGCCGGAACTATCACAGTTGCTGTCCCTGAACCCGCCACGGTGGCGTTGTTTGCGGCCGCCGGTGTGGGCCTACTGTTGCTGCGTAAACGGAAAACGGCCTGATTTAGTCGGAATATTCACCGGATCGGGGACCTTGCTTGGCTTGCAATCGCACATGCCGGGGTGGCCAGGCGAATTATTAAATATGGGCCGACGGATCGGTGCATCCGTCGGCCCTTTTTTACACCCTTTATTCTGCAGAGGTAGCTTGCCATGTCGATTGCCCGATATTTTATCCTTGCCGCTGCTGCCGCCACGACATCACTGTCACCGGTCTTCGCGGGTTTAGCCATTAACACCTCGAACAGCGCCGAATGGACCGCCACAAATGGTATTGTTTCATTGGGCATGAACACGGGCAGCGGTGCCATCAACCAGTTGTCCGTAACGCTCAACGGCGCGAGCATCAATATGCTTAACAGCGGCGGCAATGCCCCGGGCCAAAGTATGCAGCAGCTTTATGGTGAATATGACGGCCCCAGCGGTATCCTCTATGGCAGTAACACTGCCAGTTATCAGCTTAATCCCAACGGTTATCTGGATATCTGGACCACCACCGCCCCATCAAGCACCACCGATAATTTCGGCATTCAAACCCACTGGGTGCTGGCGCCCAATAGCCCATCGCTTTATATGTATTCGGTTTTCACCCATTCAGCGACTGCGGCGGCCGGCAACCTCGGACAGGGACAGTTTATTTTCAAGGCCAGTGATAATCTCTTCAGTTCCAATTATCTGTATAACACCGGTCCCAACAGCCTCGGAGCATTTACCGAAACGATGCCCTCGCCACAGTTGGCATATAACACCGTCAGTGCCGACCCCGGCCGACAAGTGCAAAAAGAAACCATTGACTTTACCGGCGTTTCCACACCCTTGAATCCCGGTAATAATTTTCTCACCAAATATGACTATTCCACCTATGAACAATATCAACAGGCTTACGGCATGTATGGCAACAGCGTGGGAGCCTGGTTTGTCACACCCAATCGCGACACCATGACTGACGGTCCCGTCAAGCAGGCCCTGACCGCGGTAGCCCCCACCATGCTGGAGGAATTTATCGGTGGTCATTACGGCGGCTCCGGTTATACCCCGCAGCAGGGCGTCAATACCACCCGGCTCTTCGGAGCCTACGAGTTGACTTTTAATACCATGAATTCTCAAAATTCAAACGCCAACGCTCTGTATCAAAATGCTGTAGCGACCATTCCCACCGCCAACACTTTTTTCAATTCAGAATCAGAACTCGTTTCTAACGGCTACGTACCGACATCTGATCGGGGCAGCGTGCAGGCCAATGTCACCGATGCCCAGGGCTGGAGTTCCAACAGCAATAACAACGTCGTGGTGCTTTCAGATCCGAACAAAGATTTTCAAGCCTCCAGCACCGGTTACCAATATTGGGGGTATCTGAATCAGAACGGCAGCACCACATTGACCGGCGTGGTCCCGGGCACCTACCGTATGACCGTGTATCAGTCCGGCCAATGGGGTGAAATGCGCGTCGATGGAGTGGTAGCAAAAAATGGCCAGGTCAACACGCCGACCGGTCTGAACTTCATGCCCGAAAACTTCGGCTCAACGGCTCCCATATGGACCATCGGCACACCCAATCATTCGGCCGGCGAATTTGAAAATGGTCATAACGCGGCAGGGCAGGCCGTTCGGCAATATTTTGGCGCCTACAACTATTGGCAGGAATTGGCCCCCAATAATGGCAAAGTGGTCTATTACGCCACGGCTGTGGGTGCCACGGCGGCTACCAACAATCTGAATCTATGGCCCGCCAATCAATGGCAGACATTTAACCCCGGCCTGTATGCCGGGCCATACACCAACGGCACCGACACTTCAACTGATGGTTATAAGTACATTGCTCCCGCGTATGTCAATGCCGCCGGCGGTCCGGCAACCTATACCGGCCAGCCCTGGCAGGTGCACTTTACCACCACTGCGGCGCAACAGGCCCAGGGGCAATATGTGGTCCTGTCCATCGCCCTGGCAGCCGCCGAATCCGATTTGATCGTATCGCTAAATGGCCATCAGCTAATCATGCGGGATCCCTATTATCTTCACGCCAGCGACCCGATGGTACGGCAGGGAACCTCCGGCTATTTCGGCTGGGCAGCCTTGCAATGGAACACCAGCGTGCTTAATGCACCCGGGCAGGACAACATTATCACCTTAAGCGTTAATCACCCATGGGGCGTCATGTATGACGCACTGCGGATGGAAATCACCAATACTTCCGCTGCCCCAAGTGTTACCGGATGGAACGATTATGAATTTCTGTATGGCAATACCGACATCATGCCCAACGACACCCTGGGCCTAACAGCTGGCAACACCTATTCCCTGCAGAGCGTGCCCGAACCGGCCACCCTCGGCCTGATGGCGGTGGCAGCAATAGGCCTCCTGACCGTCCGAAAAAAGGGCATCGTCAGGTAACCCCGAGAAATATGTTGATGCACCCCTCCGGTGATCAGCGTGATCAGCGGTCTAATCCCGCCGGGTCCCCAGCAACGATGGGCGATCGGAGAAGCGGTCGCCACCGTTGACTTTTTACCGGGCGTGGTTTCTACTATTTCCAGTTCCTGCGTGATTCCGGGGTGGAACCCATGACATGCCGTAAATTTTACGTTTATCCCCTGCTTTTCAGTCTCATCACAATTTTTGCTTCGCCCACATTGCTAGCGGCTGCAGATCTTCAGGCATTGGTCCACGCCTTGGAAGATAGTTGGAGCAACAAAGTCACGGAAAAGGATTTGAAGGTGAAGTTGCCGAAGAAATATCTTTTGATGCATGAAAGGTCCGGCGGGACAAGCCCAACTCTTAGGATCATCGAGAACAACTGAGTGAAACGGGGACGTAGCTGGAATTAAAAAATCGACAGTAAAAAGACCGCGGATTTCGCGGATTTCGCGGATAACGCGGATAACCGGTTGGGTTCCATGCGCTGAGACTGCCACACGCATTATTCACAACGATGCTTGATAACTGTCATGCGAATCAGAACTACTTTTCTCCGCCGCCAGTACCGCAACGATCCCAAAACAATCTACGCAAAACAATCTACGCTATTGAGGCTTGAGAGTAGAAAGTGGAAAGTATGCCGCAGGAGGATTATTGCTACCGCGACATCCGCTTTTTTGTGCCAGCCGAATGTGCTCTACTGCTCACCTATTCAACTTTCTCTGCTCCATCGGGCCGCCGCCCGATTCCCTGGTATCCGCGTAATCAGCGTAATCCGCGGTTCAATCCCGTCGCATTCCGAGTAACGATGGGTGATCGCCTGGAGCCAACGCCTTATCAAAATAGAGGCTTTTTTAGTCGTCGGTCTCACGCGTGACGCGAAGTAAAATGGACTGTAAAAAGACTGCGGATCACGCGGATAAACGCCTGGCGCCTCACTCTGTTCGAGAATACAGACTGGAATCAAACTCCATCGCTTATACGCGGTGATTCAAATGGAGTGGACCACCAACTCGCCTGATTCGCGTAAGAACTTAGATTTGACCCAAATGCTTTCTCGGAGTCGGTCAGACGCTTCTCGCTCATACCGGTCGTGCCTCCGCGAGCACCAAGGCTCGGAACTTCGGTGGCAGGTCGCCGGGTGTCAGCAAATCAACATGAATGCCGAGCTGCGATTCCAGCTCATCCAGCAACCCGCCCAAATCCAATAACGTGGCACCCGGTAGCGCATCGACCAATAGATCAAGGTCGCTGCCGTCCTGGTCGGTGCCATGGAGCACCGAGCCGAAAACACGCTGGTTCGCCGCGCGAAAG